>NZ_JBIUWI010000079.1:0-828 GCF_044743385.1 Pseudomonas sp. NPDC087639
AACGGTTTCGACGTGACCGTTGATGATGCCGAACTTGTCATTCACAGCCTTCAGCACCGGCACGATGGCGTTGGTGGTGCAGGAAGCAGCGGACACGATCTTGTCGTCAGCGGTGATTTCACCGTGGTTGATGCCGTGAACGATGTTCTTCAGTTTGCCTTTGCCAGGCGCGGTCAGAACAACGCGGTCGATACCCGGGCACGCCAGGTGCTGACCCAGGCCATCAGCGTCACGCCATACACCGGTGTTGTCCACCAGCAGCGCGTCTTTGATGCCGTACTGGGTGTAATCCACCTCGGTCGGGTTCTTCGCGTAGATCACCTGAATCAGGTTACCGTTGGCGGTGATGGTGTTGTTTTCTTCGTCGATGGTGATGGTGCCGTTGAACGAACCATGTACCGAATCGCGGCGCAGCAGGCTGGCGCGCTTGGTCAGGTCGTTGTCGGCGCCTTTGCGCACCACGATGGCCCGCAGACGCAGACCGTCGCCACCACCGGTTTTCTCGATCAGGATGCGCGCCAGCAGACGGCCGATACGACCGAAGCCGTACAGTACAACGTCAGTGCCTTTGCGGGCCGAAGCGTTTTGCTGGCCAACCACGTCAGCCATTTCTTCGCGGACGAACTGCTCGGCAGTGCGGCCATTGGCTTCGTTGCGGAATTTGAACGCCAACTTGCCCAGATCCACCGAAGCCGCGCCGAGCTTGAGCTCGCTCATGGCTTTGAGCAGTGGGAATGTTTCGTGGACGGAGAGTTCGCTATCGTCGGAAGAACGATGGCGAGCAAAGCGGTGAGCTTTGAGAATCGCGATGACAGACTGGTTGATCCG
>NZ_JBIUWI010000079.1:838-20704 GCF_044743385.1 Pseudomonas sp. NPDC087639
ACCAAGACACTGGTCGGGCTTCTGAGTCACGGGAACCTTCCACATGTAGGGGCAGAAAAAAGGGGCTACATTATGCCGCCGCGAGCCTCTTGTAGCAATGCGCGCTTGTCGCGCAATCGGTAACAAAATTCCGTTCAAAAAAATTACGCCCCTCGCCAGCCCAGTAAAACCGGGGCCTCCAGCACAGTCAATTTTTCGACGACTGTTAGACGATGTCTGTAACCCTCCGTAACACCACCCCGTTTCGGCACTACATAACCCCAAAAAAAGTGCCCTTTTTTATGGTTACCACTACATTTTGCGCAAACAGTGAAGATAGACGCAGTCTGCAACTGACAGGCAGCATCGGACGCCGCTACAATTACCGACTTTGTCGCAACGCCTGGAGCTCAACCTTCCGTGCCTGTTCTGCGTCTACCGCTTCTCCCTGCCGAGGCAGGTAAACAGCACTGGGGCAATCTGCCCGGTGCCGCCCTGAGCCTGGCGATTGCCGAGGCTGCCAGCGCTGCCAAGCGCTTCACCCTGCTACTGACCGCCGACAGCCAGAGTGCCGAACGGCTGGAACAGGAGCTGAGTTTCTTCGCCCCGGATTTGCCCGTTCTGCATTTCCCCGACTGGGAAACCCTGCCGTACGATCTGTTTTCGCCGCACCAGGACATCATTTCCCAGCGCATCGCCAGCCTGTACAGGCTGCCGGAACTGGCGCATGGCGTACTGGTGGTGCCGATCACCACGGCCCTGCATCGTCTGGCGCCGACCAAATTCCTGCTCGGCAGCAGCCTGGTACTGGACGTCGGCCAGAAGCTCGATGTCGAGCAAATGCGTTCGCGACTTGAAGCCAGTGGCTATCGCTACGTCGACACCGTCTATGAGCACGGTGAATTCACGGTTCGCGGCGCGCTGATCGATCTCTTCCCGATGGGCAGCAAGCTGCCGTATCGCATTGACCTGTTCGATGACGAAATCGAAACCCTGCGCACTTTCGATCCGGAAAACCAGCGTTCCATCGACAAGGTCGATTCGGTCAAGCTGCTGCCGGCACGTGAGTTCCCGCTGCAAAAAGATGCGGTCACTCGCTTCAAGGCGCGTTTCCGCGAGCGTTTTGACGTCGACTTCCGGCGCTGCCCGATCTTTCAGGATTTGAGCAGCGGTATCACCCCGGCCGGTATCGAGTACTACCTGCCGCTGTTCTTCGACGAAACCTCAACCCTGTTCGATTACCTGCCCCAGGACACGCAAGTGTTCTCGCTGCCAGGCATTGAGCAAGCGGCTGAGAATTTCTGGAACGACGTGCGTAACCGTTATGAAGAACGCCGCGTCGATCCATCGCGTCCTCTATTGCCTCCTGCGGAATTGTTCCTGCCGGTGGAAGACTGCTTTGCACGACTCAAGAACTGGCCACGCGTAGTTGCCAGTCAGCAGGACGTGGAAACCGGGGTCGGCCGCGAACGCTTCCCGGCGCAGGCACTGCCGAACCTGGCAATCGAAGCCAAAGCCACACAACCGTTGGCGGCACTTTCGACCTTCCTCGACGAATTCCCCGGCCGCGTGTTGTTCACCGCCGAATCGGCGGGACGTCGCGAAGTCCTGCTGGAGTTGCTCGAACGCTTGAAGCTGAGGCCGAAAACCGTCGACAGCTGGCCGGACTTCGTCGCGAGCAAGGATCGCCTGGCAATCACCATCGCCCCGCTCGACGAAGGCTTGATGCTCGACGATCCGGCGCTGGCACTGGTCGCGGAAAGTCCGCTGTTCGGTCAACGCGTGATGCAGCGTCGTCGCCGCGAGAAGCGTGCCGACGGCAACAACGATGCGGTGATCAAGAACCTCACCGAGCTGCGTGAAGGCGCACCGGTGGTGCACATTGACCACGGTGTCGGTCGTTATCTGGGCCTGACGATTCTGGAAATCGACAATCAGGCTGCCGAGTTCCTCACGCTCGAATACGCCGAGAACGCCAAACTCTACGTGCCGGTCGCCAACCTGCACTTGATCGCCCGTTACACCGGCAGTGACGATGCGCTGGCCCCGCTGCACCGCCTCGGCTCCGAGACCTGGCAGAAAGCCAAGCGCAAAGCCGCTGAACAGGTGCGTGACGTCGCCGCCGAACTGCTCGACATTTATGCCCGCCGCGCCGCTCGCGAAGGCTATGCGTTCGCCGACCCGAAGGCCGACTACGCAACGTTCAGCGCAGGCTTCCCGTTCGAAGAAACCCCGGACCAGCAGTCCACCATCGAAGCCGTGCGCGAAGACATGCTCGCGCCGAAACCGATGGATCGTCTGGTCTGCGGCGACGTTGGTTTCGGCAAGACCGAAGTGGCCATGCGTGCGGCGTTCATCGCCGTGCACGGCGGCCGCCAGGTGGCGATTCTGGTGCCGACCACCCTGCTCGCTCAGCAACACTACAACAGCTTCCGCGACCGCTTCGCCGACTGGCCGGTGACCGTGGAAGTGATGAGCCGCTTCAAATCGACCAAGGAAGTAAATGCTGCAATCGCTGATCTGGCAGAAGGCAAGATCGACATCGTCATCGGCACGCACAAGCTGCTTTCCGACGATGTGAAGATCAAAAACCTTGGCCTGGTAATCATCGACGAAGAACACCGCTTTGGTGTGCGCCAGAAAGAACAGCTCAAGGCCCTGCGCAGCGAAGTCGACATCCTCACCCTGACCGCTACGCCGATTCCGCGCACGCTGAACATGGCGGTGTCGGGCATGCGCGACCTGTCGATCATCGCTACGCCGCCGGCCCGACGCCTGTCGGTGCGCACCTTCGTTATGGAACAGAACAAGAGTACGGTCAAAGAAGCCCTGCTCCGTGAACTGTTGCGTGGCGGTCAGGTTTACTACTTGCACAACGATGTGAAGACCATCGAGAAATGCGCCGCCGATTTGGCCGAACTGGTGCCGGAAGCGCGGATCGGCATCGGTCACGGGCAGATGCGCGAGCGCGAACTCGAACAGGTGATGAGCGACTTCTATCACAAGCGCTTCAACGTGCTGATCGCCTCGACCATCATCGAGACCGGCATCGACGTGCCGAGCGCCAACACCATCATCATCGAGCGCGCCGACAAGTTCGGCCTGGCGCAACTGCACCAGTTGCGCGGTCGCGTCGGTCGCAGTCACCACCAGGCTTATGCTTATCTGCTGACACCGCCGCGCCAGCAAATCACTTCGGACGCGGAAAAACGTCTGGAGGCGATTGCCAATACCCAGGATCTCGGTGCCGGTTTCGTGCTGGCCACCAACGATCTGGAAATCCGTGGCGCCGGCGAATTGCTTGGGGATGGTCAGAGCGGCCAGATTCAGGCTGTGGGCTTTACGCTGTACATGGAAATGCTCGAGCGCGCGGTGAAGTCAATCCGTAAGGGCGAGCAGCCGAACCTCGATCAACCGCTCGGCGGTGGCCCGGAGGTCAACCTGCGGGTTCCGGCACTGATTCCGGAAGACTATCTCCCGGACGTCCACGCCCGTCTGATCCTGTACAAGCGCATCGCCTCGGCCACCGATGAGGAAGGCCTGAAGGATCTGCAAGTGGAAATGATCGACCGCTTCGGCCTGCTGCCGGAACCGACCAAAAATCTGGTGCGCATCACGGCCTTGAAACTGCAGGCCGAACAGCTGGGCATCAAGAAGGTCGATGGCGGCCCGCAAGGTGGCCGTATCGAGTTCGCCGCGCAGACGCCGGTCGACCCGATGACCTTGATCAAACTGATCCAGAGCCAGCCCAAACGCTACAAATTCGAAGGCGCCACGATGTTCAAGTTTCAGGTGCCGATGGAGCGCCCGGAAGAGCGCTTTAATACTGTAGAGGCGCTGTTCGAGCGCCTCATTCCGAAAACTGCTTGAAAGGACGCCGCATGCGCCTGTTTCGCTCACTGACTTTGCTACTGACTTTGGTAGCACCCACGGCATTTGCCGATGACACGTATCAGGTCGAAATGATTCTGGTCCGTCAGAACGCTGTACCCGCCATTGTCAGCCGCGCCGCGCCGGAAGACTGGGCCGCCGGCGCACAACGACTTGGCGATGAAACCAAGCGCACGCCCGCACTGGGTGAAGTTGCCGCAAAACTCACTGCCAGCGGGGAGTACAGCGTGTTGATGCACAAGGCCTGGCAGCAAACCCTTGGCGAGGCACCTGCGAAAGTAGCGGTCAGCGACGGCCAGGAACAGTTCGGCCAGTTCCCGATCGAGGGCACGCTTGAGATGAAACTCGGGCGTTTCACCGACGTGGCTGCCGACTTCTGGGTCAATCAGATCGACAGCAACGGTATGGTCACCGCCAGTGAGCGCCTGAAACAGGACAGTCACACCAAAAACGGCCAACTCAATTATCTCGACAACGGCCACCTGGCCCTGCTGATCAAGATCACTTCCCTGACGGCGCCTGCGCCACGGGAAGCGCCTGAAGCCATTCCGGACTGACCGAAGTCCTTATGTCCGCGCCCCTGAGCAAACCGTTGGCACCCTCCTGGGTCAGCCGATTCAAGGAACAGAGCCTGGAGCGTGGCCGCCGCTACGCTTTGGAAAACCGGGTACGCATCGCCCAGGTCGGCGATGCGACCATTACAGCCAGTTGCGAAGGCTCCGGCGGTAACGTCTACCGTCAGACCATTCAACTGCGCGAGTCGGCAAAAAGCACTTTGCTGCTGGTCGACGCGGCATGCACTTGCCCGGTTCGCAGCAACTGCAAGCACTGCGCAGCGGTGCTGCTGAAAATCCAGGAAACCCTCGACTACCCCGCCGCCGCCAAAGACGCCGAACTACTGGAAAAACTTCAGGCCGTGTTGGAAAACCGCAGCCCGAAAGCGCCGCCGCAGGTGTTGGTCGACAACGTGCAACCGATACCGCGCCTGTGGCTGGCGAGTGTCGAGTTCAGCGCTTTCGAGCCGCGCAACGGCAAGATGCAGCGCTACATTCAACATCGCGCGGCGCTGTCGTTCAGTTATCTGGACGAATACGTCAGCGGGCAGAAAAACAGCGACATCCTGATTCGTCAGGAAACCCAGACGCTGCGGATAAAACGCCATCCGGAAGTCGAACAGTCCTACCGCGAACAGTTACGAATCCTCGGTTTCCGCATCGCCACGCGCCAAAGCAAAGCACTCCCGGAAAGCGCCGGCGAACTCTACGAGATGGTCAATGACAGCGCATGGCTGACCTTTACCCTCAACGATCTGCCAAAGCTGCGCACGCAAGGCTGGGAATTGCAGATCGATGAGGAGTTCGGCTTCGACCTGACCGCAGTCGATGATTGGTACGCCACCGTCGAACAGGCACCGGAGCGCGACTGGTTTGATCTGGAACTGGGCATCATCGTCAACGGCGAGCGCCTGAGCCTGCTACCGATTCTGCTCAATCTGATGCGCTCGCACGCCGAGATTCTCAATCCGGAACGCCTCGCGCGCCGGCGCGACGACGAGCTGATTCTGGTCAATGTCCCCCAACGCAATATCGAACACGGGCCGTTGCAGGTTGCGCTTCCGCTGGGCCGACTGAAACCGGTGCTGGCGACCCTGGGCGAGTTCTATCTGCAAGAGCCCGGCGAAACCACCCTGCGCCTGAGCAAGGCCGACGCCACACGCCTGAATTCGCTGGAAGGCATTCCGCTGCTTTGGGAAGGCGGCGAGCAGATCCGCACGTTCGCCCAGCGCCTGCGCGACATCCGTGATTTCAGCACAGAAGCGCCGGAAGGCCTGAACGCGACGCTGCGCCCCTATCAGCTTGAAGGCTTGAGCTGGATGCAATCGCTGCGGCAACTGGAAGTCGGTGGGATTCTTGCGGATGACATGGGCCTGGGCAAAACCCTACAGACTCTGGCGCATATTCTTAGCGAGAAAAACGCTGGACGCCTGGATCGGCCGTGCATGGTGGTGATGCCTACCAGCCTGATTCCGAACTGGCTCGATGAAGCGGCGCACTTTACGCCGCAACTGAAAGTCGTGGCGCTGTATGGCGCCAGCCGCAAGAAGCACTTCGAGCATTTGGCCAACTTCGACTTGATCCTGACCACCTACGCGCTGCTGCCCAAGGACGTCGAGATTCTGGCCAAACAGCCGCTGCATGTGTTGGTGCTGGATGAAGCGCAATACATCAAAAACCCGAACAGCAAAGCCGCTCAAGCGGCCCGTGAACTGAATGCGCGCCAGCGCCTGTGCCTGAGCGGTACGCCACTGGAGAATCACCTCGGCGAACTGTGGTCGCTGTTTCACTTCCTGCTGCCCGGCTGGCTCGGCGACGTCAAAAGCTTCAACGCCGATTACCGAGTGCCGATTGAAAAGCGCGGCAGTGATGTCAGACTTCAGCACCTCAACGGTCGGATAAAGCCGTTTCTGCTGCGCCGCACCAAAGAGCAGGTGGCCACCGAACTGCCGCCGAAGACTGAAATCATCCATTGGGTCGATCTCAACGAAGCCCAACGCGACGTGTACGAAACCATGCGTTTGGCCATGGACAAGAAAGTCCGCGACGAGATCACGCGCAAAGGGGTAGCGCGCAGCCAGATCATCATTCTTGAGGCGTTGCTCAAGTTGCGTCAGGTCTGCTGTGATTTGCGCCTGGTCAACGACGCCACCCTGCCCGCCCGCGGCAGCACCTCGGGCAAGCTCGACAGCCTGATGGAAATGCTTGAGGAGTTGTTCGAAGAGGGTCGGCGGATTCTGCTGTTTTCGCAGTTCACTTCGATGCTGTCACTGATCGAGAACGAGTTGAAAAAACGCAATGTCGCTTACGCCTTATTGACCGGCCAAACCCGGGATAGGCGCACGCCGGTGAAGGAATTTCAGAGCGGCAAGCGTCAGATCTTTCTGATCAGCCTGAAAGCCGGCGGCGTAGGTCTGAACCTGACCGAAGCGGATACGGTGATTCACTACGATCCGTGGTGGAACCCGGCGACCGAGAATCAAGCGACTGACCGCGCGTATCGGATCGGCCAGGAGAAACCGGTGTTCGTCTACAAGATGATTGCCCGGGGCACGGTCGAAGAGAAGATTCAGCATCTGCAGAAGGAAAAGTCCGACTTGGCTGCGGGCGTTCTGGATGGACGCAAGGCTGGCGACTGGAAATTGCAGAATGACGATATTGAAGCGTTGTTTGCGCCGTTGCCGGATAAGCTCGACAAGCGCTGAGATGTTCGTCGCCTGTTAAATAGCTATCGCTGGCTTGCCAGCGATGGGGCCATCAAATATTGGTATCAGGCTTAGGCAATCAACCCTTGGCAACAGGCAACGGCGCAAATAATGCCTCGATGTCGCTCTGCTCCAATTTCCATCCCCCCGTCGTGCCACCCTCGAGCACCGCCCCAGCCAATGCAGCCTTCTCCTGCTGCAACGCCTGTATTTTTTCCTCTACCGTGCCACGAGCTATCAGCTTGTAAACGAACACCGGATTGTTTTGCCCGATTCGATACGCACGATCGGTTGCCTGATTTTCCACCGCCGGGTTCCACCAAGGGTCGAAGTGGATAACCGTGTCCGCAGCGGTCAGATTCAAACCGGTACCCCCAGCCTTCAGACTGATCAGAAACAGCGGCACCTTGCCGCCCTGAAAATCCTTCACCGGTGTGCGCCGATCCGTGGTTTCACCGGTCAGCAACGAATAGGCAATGTCACGTTGCTGCAACTCTTGCTCGATCAAGGCCAGCATCGAGGTGAACTGGGAGAACAGCAGGATCCTGCGCCCCTCGCCCAGCAACTCTTCGAGCATTTCCATCAGGCTGACCAGCTTGCCACTCCCGGAGCGCAGCGCCTTTGCCGTCAACGGCATGTTGATCAGGCGTAAGTCGCAACAGACCTGACGCAGCTTGAGCAAGGCATCCAGAATGATGATCTGACTGCGCGCCACGCCACTGCGGGCAATTTCGTCGCGCACTTTTTTGTCCATTGCCACACGAACCGTTTCATAGACATCGCGCTGGCCGTCGCTCAGATCAACCCAATGGACAATCTCGGTTTTCGGCGGCAACTCGGTTGCCACCTGATCCTTTTTGCGGCGCAGTAAAAAGGGTTTTATCCGCGCCGTCAGATGCTGCATGCGCTCGGCGTTGCCGTGCTTTTCAATCGGCGTGCGGTAGTCGCGATTGAAGGATTTGCTGTCGCCGAGCCAACCCGGCATCAAGAAGTGGAACTGCGACCACAGCTCACCCAAATGGTTTTCCATCGGCGTGCCGCTCAAGCACAAGCGCTGACGGGCCTGCAAATCACGCGCGGCTTGAGCAGCCTTGCTAAGCGGATTTTTGATGTTCTGCGCCTCATCTAGAATCAGCACGCTCCATAGCTGCGGCTGCAGAACTTCAAGATCCCTTGGCAGCAAGGCGTAAGTGGTCAGCACCAAATCGTATTCGGCAAAAGTGGCGAAGTCTTTTTTCCGCGCGGTGCCATGCAGCGCCAGCACCTTCAACTGCGGCGTGAAACGCAGGGCCTCGTCCAGCCAGTTGGGGATCAGACTGGTGGGCATCACGGCCAACGCCGGATGATCAAGCCGCCCGGCCTGCTTTTCAGTCAACAGGTGAGCCAGGGTTTGCAAGGTTTTACCCAGCCCCATATCGTCACCGAGAATGCCGCCAACCTCCAGCTCGCGCAGGGTTTGCATCCAGTTGAGGCCTTCGAGCTGATAAGGTCGCATCTGCGCATTGAGTCCGGCCGGCGCGTCGACTTGCGTATGAGTTGACTCACGCAGGCGCTTGGCAAAATTGCGCAGCCGCTCGCCACCCTGCCAATCGAGCGACACACCTTCAAGCAAACTCAGGCGCGCTGCATCGGGAGCACTCAAGCGCAATTTATCGCCGAGATGATTGCCCAGATACAATTCACTGAGCGTGGCCATCAGCGGTTTGACCCGGCCAAAAGGCAGCGCGACTTTGCCACTGATGTTATTGCTGAAGCGACCGGCACCCAACTCGACCAACAGCAGCTCATCATCACCGCGTTGAGCGAGTCTGGCTGGATCGAGAAGCAGTGGATGAGTGCGCAACAGGTGCAGAAAAATCGGCAACAGGCTGTGGCGTTCGCCGTTAACGACAATCCCTAATTGCAAATCAAACCACTGCCGTCCCGACTCTTCCTCAACCTCGGCGTACCAATGCTCGACCGGCTCTACGTTGAAATGGAAGTTCTTGCTGACGTCAATCTGCCAGCCTGCCTCGCGCAATGCGGGAATGCCATTTTGAGCAAAGGTGAGCCACGTTGAATCATCGGGCAGGTCAAATCTCTCACCCGGATGATCAACGCTGCTTTTGCGCGTGGCCTTCTTGAAGCCGTGTTTCTGTAGCTGCTGACGCAGGGCTTTTTCGGCAGCAGGCTGACGCTGAATACGCAGGGTTTCAACGCCCGCAAGAACCATCACCTGCGGGTTGCGATCCTGGACGGGATGACCGTCGTAGGTGAACAGCAAAGCTGCACGGTGCTCGGGTTCGTACTGCCAGCGCGTGTAGCGTTTGCCGCTGGCGAGGGTCAAATGAGCCTTGGGCAACACATCATCGACGATCCGCTCCGTGAGCTGGTGCGGCGGGGCCACTTGCGTTGCCGCACTCATCCTATGGCTGAACTGCATCGCTTGGCGGGCCGGAATCTCTGGTGCCAATGCCAAATGACAGGCGAGTTTCTCATCGAGCTCGTTAAACAGCGGGCCGATGTGGTGCCGCTCGCGATCCAGATAATACAGCGGCTCCAGCGCGAGTACGGTTTCCACCGACGCCTCATCGCTGCTCCATTGCGGGCGAAAACTGCCATTGGCTTGTTCGGCCCAGGCAAACTGCGCGCTTCTTCTGGCGCCCGCAGTCAGCGGCTGCAACTCTTCAAAATCCAGATACAGGCGCGACGTTTTCAACAGCATTTCGAGCAGTTCGGCGCCACTGCTGCCCTCCAGCGGATAGCCACTGTAATAGGCATGATGGGAGTGCATGGCCACGAGCAGCCTGGCAATTCGCAGATCAAGTTCGGTCAGATAACCGGGCTGACGCATCAGCATGTCTGATAGCGAGAACAACGGTTTGACGTCGCGCAGCTCTCCGCTCTTGAGCTGGTAGACCTTGAAGATTTCTACCAGCCACTTGCCCGGCACCGGTGTTGCATTGAGTTTGTAAAAGAGCCGCGTACTGGCCGCTTGCGAGGTTTCTTCAGTCTGCTGGGTCGCCACAGGAATACTGGAGAGCCAATGTTCCAGTGATCGGCTCAGTTGAACCGGGGCATCACTTTCAGGCGCTTTATCGGCGCGAGCCTGCAAGTGAAAGAGCACCGCCGCGCTGTGCTTGCAGTTGATCTCGACCGGACAGGAGCAAAAGCAACGCAGACCGAATTGCTCCTGCTGATCTTTAATCAAGTAGATGATCTGTTGATAGACGTAGTTTTCAGAACCCGCGCAGGCCGCCTCAATCATCTCGTCATCGACTAAATGGATTTCTATCCTATCCTCGATGGCGTAATCGCGAGCCTTGGCCAGAGCATTACGGCTGAATGCCTCAGTCCACGGCAGCGAGTGAAGCTGACTGATGATTGTCGTCATGGCGTTTATCACCCCTTCAGCCGGCCAACAACCGCGCCAACGCCGACTTCACCTTCCCCAGCCCGTCATGCAACGCCTGCTCGATCTCGGCCATGGTGATCACTTCGGCGGTCTTGCCAGCTGCCGGATTCACCACCAACGCCAAACAGGCGTAATCCAGATCCAGCTCACGAGCCAGTGCCGCTTCCGGCATACCGGTCATGCCAACGATGTCGCAACCATCACGCTCCAGACGCACGATCTCCGCAACAGTCTCCAGGCGTGGGCCTTGGGTACAGGCGTAAACACCCTGATCGCTGTACTCGCAACCTTCGGCGGCCACCGCAGCAATCAATTGCTGACGCAGCGGCTCGCTGTAGGGGAAGCTGAAATCGATGTGGGTGACATGTTCCAGATCATCGGCGAAGTAAGTGTGCTCGCGCCCGCTGGTGTAATCGACGATCTGATGTGGCACGCAGAAATGCCCGGTGCCCATCGCCGGATGAATCCCGCCAACGGCATTGACCGCAATGATCGCTTCGGCACCTGCCTGCTTCAGCGCCCACAGATTGGCGCGGTAGTTGACCTTGTGCGGCGGGAAACGATGCGGGTGGCCGTGACGGGCAAGGAACAGCACTTCCTTGCCGGCATATTCGCCGATTTGCACGTCGGCCGACGGCGCGCCGTAAGGGGTGTCCACCGCCAGCGATTGGCGAATGCTCAGACCTTCAAGCTGGGTCAGGCCGGTGCCACCGATGATTGCGTAAACCGTCATAACGAAAAATCCTCAATCGATCAGTTGAGCTTCTTTCAGCGCGCCGATAGCGGTGAGCCAACGCGGATCCTGACGGTAGTCGGTGCTGGCGAACGCCTGACCACGCATCCTCGCGATGCGCGCTGATGGCTTGACCTTCATCCGTTGTGCGGCGCTCAGGGCCAACTCGGCGGCGGCGCGGTCGTTGCACACCAGGCCCATGTCGCAACCGGCACTGAGTGCCGCTTCGATACGACTGGCGGCGTCGCCGACCACATGGGCGCCGGCCATCGACAGATCGTCGCTGAAGATCACGCCGTCAAACTGCAACTCGCCGCGCAGGATGTCCTGCAACCAGCGGCGGGAGAAACCGGCGGGCTGCGAATCGACTTGCGGGTAGATAACGTGGGCTGGCATGACCGCAGCCAGATGCTTGCTGAGTCTGGCGAAGGGTACGAGGTCGTTGGCGCGGATTTCGTCGAGGCTTCGCTCATCGTTGGGGATCGCGACATGAGAGTCCGCTTCGGCCCAGCCGTGACCAGGGAAGTGCTTGCCGGTGGCGGCCATCCCGGCGCTGTTCATGCCACGGATGAAGGCTCCGGCGAGCAGAGCGGCGCGCTCTGCATCTCCTTCGAACGAACGCGTGCCAACCACGGCGCTGCGTTGGTAATCCAGATCGAGCACCGGGGCGAAACTCAGGTCGAGTCCGACCGCCAGCACCTCGGTGGCCATGATCCAGCCGCACTGCTCGGCCAGATATTCGGCGTTCGGATTGTCGGCGATGGCGCGCATGGCCGGCAGGCGCACAAAGCCTTGACGCAGACGCTGCACGCGGCCGCCCTCCTGGTCCACCGCCAGCAGCAGATCCGGACGAATCGCACGGATCGCCGCGCTGAGTTCACGCACCTGACGCGGATGCTCGATATTGCGGGCAAAAATGATCAGGCCGCCCACTTCGGGCTGGCGCAACAATTGGCGATCTTCGGCCGTCAGCCAGGTACCGGCGACGTCCACCATCAACGAGCCTTGCAGGCCAGCAGTCATAGAGATTCCTTGAAAACGAAAAACCCGTTGCGCACGAGATCGCCACCGAAGGCAGTGCCCGGCAGGTCAGCGATATCGATAGAGAACGGGTTCAGAACGAGAGTCGGCATGGGCGGCTAGCTTAGCGGATACAAGCTGCCGCGCCCACCCGTGTGCGGTCAAACCTTGGCGGCTACCGGCATTGATTTGCTGCGCGGGCGCAACTGCGCGGTGGCCATGGCAGCGTCGGTGACGCCGGTCTCTGCGCGCATGCCTGCGGCAAGGAACGGCACCATCAGGCGCATGACTTGTTCGATGGAGGTGTTAACGCCGAAATCGGTCTCTGCGATCGCACGCAAAGCCTTGATGCCGGACATGCTGAACGCCGCCGCACCGAGCATGAAGTGCACGCGCCAAAACAGTTCTATCGGAGGAATGCGCGGCGCCGCCTCGTTGACCAGCAGCATGTAACGGCGGAACACCTTGCCGTACATGTCTTCCAGATAACGACGCAGGTGCCCCTGGCTTTGGCTGAACGCCAAACCGAGCAACCGCATGAAGATCGACAGATCATTGCCACTGCGCGGCTGGACCACGAGCGCCTGCTCAACAAGGATTTCCAGCAACTCTTCGAGGGTCGGCTTGTTTTCAGGCTTGGCCTGGCGTCGCTCCAGCTCCTTATCGAGGCTGATACAGAACGGCCCGAGGAATCGCGAGAAAACGGCTTGAATCAGCGCTTTCTTGGAGCCGAAATGATAGTTCACCGCTGCCAGGTTGACGCCAGCCTTGCTGGTAATCAAACGCAATGAGGTTTCAGCGAAACCTTTCTCCGCGAACAACTGCTCGGCAGCATCAAGAATGCGTTCAACGGTTTCCGACTGGGCCATGGCTACTCCGCCTGACAAACACTTGTTTGAAACATACGTTTCAGCCTGTGCCTTGTCAAGCCTGCCTGTTCGTTTTGGGAATGGTCGGTCAGCTATTTAACCACACAAGGCCAGTGCATTAATAAGCACGTCTGCCGACCGTCCGGCGGCCTGCAAAAAAACGGGCATTGCCAAGACCGCTTCACTGTATATAATCCCAGTCACTGTATAAAAAGACAGAGCGATCATTATGCTAAAGCTGACGCCACGCCAAGCCGAGATTCTGGCCTTCATCAAACGTTGCCTCGAAGACAATGGCTACCCGCCGACCCGCGCGGAAATCGCTCAGGAACTGGGTTTCAAATCGCCCAATGCTGCGGAAGAACACCTCAAGGCACTGGCCCGCAAGGGCGCCATCGAAATGACCCCGGGCGCTTCTCGCGGCATTCGAATCCCAGGTTTCGAAGCCAAGGCCGACGACTCTACCCTGCCCATCATCGGCCGAGTCGCAGCCGGCGCGCCGATCCTTGCCCAGCAGCACATCGAAGAATCCTGCAACATCAATCCGGCGTTCTTCCACCCACGTGCCGACTATCTGCTGCGCGTGCACGGCATGAGCATGAAGGACATTGGCATTTTCGACGGCGACCTTCTGGCAGTCCACACCACCCGTGAAGCGCGTAATGGCCAGGTTGTCGTCGCCCGCATTGGCGATGAAGTGACCGTCAAACGCTTCAAGCGTGAAGGCAGCAAAGTCTGGCTGATCGCAGAAAACCCTGAATTTGCCCCCATCGAAGTCGACCTGAAAGATCAGGAACTGGTGATCGAAGGCTTGAGTGTCGGCGTAATCCGCCGCTAAAGGAGGCTTTATGCAGTTCCCACACACACCTCAGCAAACACAACTGCCTTTATTCGATGCGTTTCTGGCGCAACCGATGGCGCCGATCCTGAAAGACGTGATCGAACGCCCTTGGAATGCCGAACCCGAAGTATTCAGTGAGCTGTCACTGCGCGGTGCGACCGGGAGCTGCCTGAACCTGCTCGCCCCGATACTTCGCGAATTGAGCGACGATCAAGACGCACGCTGGCTGACGCTGATTGCGCCACCCGCCAGCCTGACCCAATCATGGTTGCGGGATGCAGGCCTGAACCGCGAGCGCATTCTGCTGCTGCAACCCAGAGGCACACAAAGTGCTCATCAATTGGCCTGCGAAGCGTTGCGTCTAGGTCGCAGCCATACGGTAGTCACTTGGCTCAACCCACTGAACACGAGTTCACGACAACAACTGATCAGCGCTGCACGCACAGGCGACGCTCAGAGTCTGAACATTCGATTGGGTTGATTGGCTGGTTTGGTGCGCTGTTTGAAGCGCAGGGCTTCTCCATGGATAGAGAAGCCGATCTGAAGCGGTATCGACAGGAACCAAAAGCAGTCGGGAATCAATGAAGAACCCGAGGCCCTTCTTCCTTATCAAACTCACCTTCAATCATCCGGCCTGCCATCTGCACGCCGACGCTCAACATCGCCTTGGCAATTTCCACGTGCTGGCCCTGCAGGAATGTCTTGGCATCCTCGGAGAAATCCAGAGTCACCAAAGAACCCTCGTCCTCAGCCCTGCGCAGTTCGATTCGGCCGTCGGGTAACTCGACAATTTCTAGAAAGGACGTTGGCATATAGGTCTGTTCTCCACGAAAGGCAGGGATTATATAGACATCATTCAGGCTTCGCTCGGGATCTTGACCAGCAGCATGTTTCAGATTGCCACCGTGTCAATCCTCGTCAGCACTCGTTCAAACCTTCGCGAAAACGAATGGCCAGACCTTTGAGGTTTTGCCGCCAACTCTCAAGCTCCTCTCGACTCAACTCCTGCGGCGCCTCTTCCTCATCCAGGTTAACCGCCTGAATCAATGGCTGTGTGACGTCACCCTTGGGCTTGCGTGGCGCCCGTGGCGGCTGGAACAGCGCCGAATGCGCTGCCAACAGTTTTGCCAGCCAGGTTTCCGGATTGCCCGCCAGTTCAACCATTTCAGCCAGCTCGGGAATGGCAATCGACTCCAGCACTTCGCGTGTCAGCAACATCTCGGCCCGTGGCGCATTGGCCTGCGGCAGTCGATAGAACCCGGCGATCTCGTGACACAAACCCAACAGCGCGCCGTACAAGTGGAACAACGCCGATTCGCGCCCAGCCTGAATCAGCGCCAAGGAGTTCATCGCCCGCCCCTCTTCAGCCCGAGCCAAGGCTTCCAGCGACAGGCCGGCGAAATAGATTTTCTGATTGGTACGGGTATAGAACTCGTGGGCCATGACGGCAGTCTCCACAACGAAATAATTGCTTCACACAGGCCGGACAGTGTCGTGGATCAGCCGATCTCACCGCAAGCACAAAACAAAAAGGCCGCATGAAAACCCATAGGTTCTCATGCGGCCTTTTCAGTATCAGCCTAACGCTTACTCAGCCTTGGCCTTTGCAGAGCGCTTGTCTTCAACCGTCCATCTACCACCGTCGAAGTACGCCTTCCAACCGGTAGGCTTGCCGTCGACTTCGGTCTGCACGTATTGCTCCTTGGTCTTGCGGCTGTAGCGGATCACCGCTGGCAGACCATCAGGATCCTTCTGCGGCGCTTCGCACAGGAAGTGGTACTTCGGATCGATTTCGTCCTTGTGCGGCAGAATCTCGATCACCAGCGGAGCACGGGTCTCACGGTTTTTCGGGAACTGACTGGCCGCCAGGAACAGACCAGACGCACCGTCACGCAGGATGTAGGTGTCGTTAACCTTTTCGCATTTCAGCTCAGGCATCTTCACCGGATCCATCTTCGGCGGCGCCGCATCACCGCTCTTCAGCAGCTTGCGGGTATTTTTGCAGGTCGGATTAGTGCAACCAAAGAACTTGCCGAAACGACCAGTCTTGAGCTGCATCTCGCTGCCGCACTTGTCGCACTCCAGGCTCGGACCTTCGTAGCCCTTGATGCGATAGCTGCCTTCTTCGATTTCGTAGCCCGCGCAATCCGGGTTGTTACCGCAGATGTGCAGCTTGCGCTTCTCGTCGAGCAGGTAAGCATCCATCGCCGTGCTGCAGATCGGGCAGCGATGTTTGCCACGCAGTACCAGCGATTCCGACTCACCTTCGTCGTCCGCAGCGATCTCGTCGCCCGGCACCAGATTGACAGTGGCCTTGCAGCGTTCTTTCGGTGGCAGGCTGTAGCCCGAGCAGCCGAGGAATACACCGGTCGATGCGGTACGGATCTGCATCGGACGGCCGCAAGTCGTGCACGGAATGTCAGTCATGACCGGCTGGTTGGCACGCATGCCGCTTTCAGGGTTTTCGGCTACTTCCAGTTTCTTTTTGAAGTCGCCGTAGAACTCGTCCAGCACGTTTTTCCAGTCGCGCTCGCCCTGGGCCACGTCATCGAGGTTCTCTTCCATGCCGGCGGTGAAGCCATAGTCCATGAGGTTCGAGAAACTCTCCGACAGACGCTCGGTAACGATGTCGCCCATCTTTTCCGAATAGAAACGACGGTTATGCAGGGTCACGTAACCGCGATCCTGAATGGTCGAAATAATCGCCGCGTAGGTCGAAGGACGACCGATGCCGCGCTTTTCCATTTCCTTCACCAGACTGGCTTCGGAGTAACGCGCCGGCGGCTTGGTGAAGTGCTGCGATGGATCAAGCTTGATCAGCTTCATCACATCGCCCTGCGCCATATCGGGCAGCACGTCGTCGTCACCAGGTTTGGCAATTTGCGGCATGACGCGGGTGTAACCGTCGAATTTGAGGATACGACCCTTGGCGCGCAGCTCGAAATCACCGGCCCCTACGCTCACGGTAGTCGACAGGTACTGCGCCGGCAGCATCTGGCAAGCCAGGAATTGGCGCCAGATCAGCTCGTAGAGACGCTCGGCATCACGCTCCATGCCGGCAAGCTTGCTCGGAATGGTATTGGCATCGGACGGACGAATCGCTTCGTGAGCCTCTTGTGCGCCTTCCTTGCTGCTGTAGACGTTTGGCGTTTCCGGCAGGTATTTCTTGCCGAACTCGTCTTCGATATAAGCACGCGCCATCGTCACGGCATCCGCCGAGAGGTTGGTCGAGTCGGTACGCATATAAGTGATGTAGCCGGCTTCATACAGACGCTGGGCCATCATCATGGTTTTCTTCACGCCGAAGCCCAGGCGGTTGCTCGCAGCCTGTTGCAACGTAGACGTGATGAACGGTGCCGACGGCTTGCTGCTGGTCGGTTTGTCTTCGCGCTTGACGATGCTGTAGCTGGAAGATTTGAGCTTCTCCAGCGCGGCCATGGCCTGGGCTTCGTTCAGCGGCTTGAAGGCTTCGCCTTTCTCGCGGGCAACTTCGAAACGTACTGTCGATCCCTTGGTGGTGCCGAGATCGGCATGCACTTCCCAGTACTCTTCCGGGTTGAACGCACGGATTTCACGCTCACGCTCGACCACCAGTTTCACGGCAACCGATTGCACACGACCGGCGGACAGGCCACGGGCGATTTTGGCCCACAGCAGCGGCGAGACCATGTAGCCAACGACGCGATCGAGGAAGCGACGCGCCTGCTGAGCGTTGACACGATCGATGTCCAGCTCGCCCGGCTTGGAGAAGGCCTCCTGAATGGCCTTTTTGGTGATTTCGTTGAACACCACGCGCTTGTAGCGGCTGTCGTCACCACCGATGGCTTCGCGCAGGTGCCAGGCAATGGCTTCCCCCTCGCGATCCAAGTCGGTTGCGAGATAGATGGTGTCAGCATCTTTGGCGAGCCTGCGCAGCTCTTCGATCACCTTCTCTTTGCCCGGGAGGATCTCGTACTTGGCTTTCCAGCCATGATCGGGATCGACACCCATACGCGAGACGAGCTGCTTGCGCGCCTTCTCCTTCGGCGTGAGCACCGGACCTTCGCCTGCGGCAGCCTTGCCGCGCTTGGCGGCTGGCTCTTTGCTGGCGCTAGCCGAACCGCTGGTGGGCAGGTCTCGGATATGGCCGATACTCGACTTCACCACGTATTGGTTACCCAGATACTTGTTGATGGTCTTGGCCTTAGCCGGGGATTCCACAATGACCAGCGATTTGCCCATGGATCAGAAAATTCCTGAATTCTAGAAGTGAAAGGCGGTTGGCGCCTGACGCGGCACCGCTATATATAGTTGATACAAGGTGAGGTCAAGCACAGGGTTCTGTGCGCACTCGCCTCAGGCCTTGGAAAAAAGGCTCGGTTCGGCTTGCACCAAAGCAAAGCGTGGCACCTGCTCGCCGTCAACCTCGACCGACTCCAGAAACATGCTCAAGGGACGCACCCAAAAGCCGTAATCGCCATACAGGGCTTGGTAAAAGACCACTTCTTCTTCAGTCTCGGAATGCCGCGCAACACTGAATACACGGTACTGCGGACCTTTGTAATGTTGGTAGAGCCCAGGTTGTATCGGCATGGTTTGGCCCTCACTCAAATTTTTTCAAAATAAAAACAAAATAAATCCACAAAAACAAAAACCGGGGCACTTGGCCCCGGCTTCCATCGACGAGACGCTTAAACGCGTTCGAAGACGGTAGAGATGCCTTGGCCGAGACCAATGCACATAGTGGCCACCCCGAAGGTGCCACTATTCTGCTTCATCACGTTCAGCAGGGTGCCGGAAATACGCGCACCGGAGCAACCGAACGGGTGACCCAGAGCGATCGCGCCGCCGTGCAGGTTAACCTTCTCGTTCATCTTGTCGAGTACTTTCAGATCTTTCAGCACTGGCAGAGCCTGTGCGGCGAAAGCTTCGTTGAGCTCGAAGAAGTCGATATCGTTGATGCCAAGGCCTGCGCGCTTCAGGGCTTTTTGTGTCGCCGGAACTGGACCATAGCCCATGATTGCCGGATCCACACCCGCCACCGCCATCGAACGGATCACCGCCATCGGCTGGATTCCCAGGTCCTGCGCACGCTGCGCCGACATCACGATCATGCACGAAGCACCATCGGTGATCTGCGACGAAGTACCGGCAGTCACGGTGCCGCCCTTTGGATTGAAGGCAGGCTTAAGGGCCGCCAGACTTTCCAGGGTGGTTTCCGGACGAATGGTTTCGTCGTAGTCGAACAGTTTCAGGAAACCGTTCTCGTCATAGCCTTGCATCGGGATGATTTCGTCTTTGAACTTGCCTTCCACAGTAGCCTTGTGGGCCAACTGATGGGAACGCACGCCGAAAGCATCTTGCTGCTCGCGAGTAATGCCGTGCATTTTGCCAAGCATTTCAGCGGTCAGGCCCATCATGCCCGAGGCTTTCGCCGCGTACAGCGACATGTGCGGGTTCGGATCGACACCGTGCATCATGCTCACGTGACCCATATGCTCGACGCCGCCAACCACGAAGACGTCACCGTTGCCGGTCATGATCGCTTGCGCAGCAGTGTGCAGAGCACTCATCGACGAGCCACACAGACGGCTGACGGTCTGACCGGCCGAGGTGTGCGGGATCTGGGTCATCAGCGACGCCATGCGCGCAATGTTCCAGCCCTGCTCCAGGGTCTGGTTTACACAGCCCCAGATCACATCCTCGACTTCTGCAGGATCAACCTTGGCGTTGCGTTCCAGCAGTTTGCTGATCAGGTGCGCCGACATGTCTTCGGCGCGGGTGTTGCGGTGCATGCCGCCCTTGGAGCGGCCCATCGGAGTACGACCGAAGTCGACAATCACGAAGTCTCTAGGATTCAAGCTCATATCTTCACTCTCTCTCTAGTTGGGGGCGCTTTAC
>NZ_JBIUWI010000080.1:0-20554 GCF_044743385.1 Pseudomonas sp. NPDC087639
ATTTTCGGTAACGTGCTTTCTGTGGAAGGAGGGTTCTTCCTGGCCGCGAAAGGGCATGTCGATCTGGCGGGGTTTCTGGCAGCCATGATCGGCACCTCCCTGGTTGTAGCCTCCGGTTGCGTGTTCAACAACTGCATCGACCGCGACATCGACCTGAAGATGGAACGCACCAAAAACCGGGTGCTGGTCCAGGGCTTGATCTCCCTGAAACTGGCCCTGGTCTACGCGACCATCCTTGGTGTTCTCGGCGTTGCATTGTTGTACAAGGTGGCCAACCCGTTGGCCGCCCTGTTCGCGGTAATCGGCTTCGTGATCTACGTCGGCTTCTACAGCCTGTACCTCAAGCGCAAGTCGGTTCACGGCACGCTGGTGGGCAGTCTGTCGGGCGCCATGCCGCCAGTGATCGGTTACGTCGCCGTAACCAATAGCTTCGACATGGCCGCGCTGGTCCTGCTGGTGATGTTCAGCCTGTGGCAGATGCCGCATTCCTACGCCATCGCGATCTTCCGCTTCAACGATTACCTGGCCGCATCGATTCCGGTGTTGCCAGTGAAGCGCGGGATTCAAGTGGCCAAGAAGCACATCCTGCTCTACATCCTGGCGTTCCTCGTGGCGACCTTGATGCTGACCTTCAGCGGCTACGCCGGCATGAGCTACCTCGCCGTCGCCGCGGCCATGGGCATGTACTGGTTGTACATGGCCTGGACCGGCTACAAGGCAGTGGATGACACGGTCTGGGCACGCAAGCTGTTCGTGTTCTCGATCTTCACCATCACCGCGTTGAGCGTCATGATGTCCCTGGACTTCAAGGTGCCGAGCGAGCTGCTGCTGACGTACGCGCCGTAAGGTTTCAGGTTGTACAAGAAACCCCGCCATCGAGAGATGTGCGGGGTTTTTTGTTGGGTGATTTTCACTGATTGAGGTGCCGCAGCTCCTACAGGGTTAGTTGCGGTATCTTGGCAAAACCCCTAGATTTGGATCCAGCCACGACAGTGATAGCCCCACGCCATTCCTCAGGTGCTCGACTGTTATTCACGCATCAATCAAAAGGCTGGGCGAAATGACTGAGAGGATGACCTGCGACGAACGCTTCATTGCCCTGGCACAAGAGCTCAACTACGACATCTACGGCGAGAACACCGCCGGCGGCAATTACGCGCCGCTGATCCGACATCACGATGAGCTGTACATCAGCGGCATGGTGCCGCGCACCCATGGCAAGATTCAGTACCCCGGCCGCGTTGGCCTGGAGTTGACCCTCAAGGATGCGCAGGCCGCTGCCAGCATCAGTGCGATGCGCTGTCTGGCGTTGATCGTCGATGCGGTGGGGTCGCTGGACAAGATCCGGGCGTTGTTGCGGGTCACGGTGTACGTGAAGTCCACCCCTGACTTCGTTGACCTGAGCGAAGTAGCCAACGGCGCATCGGATGTGTTCAGTCATGTACTCGGCGATGCCGGGCGGCACACGCGCACCACGGTCGGTGTCTATCAGTTGCCGAAGAACGCGGCGATCGAAGTCGACATGATTGCGGCATTGCACGCCGACGCATAACCCGCCCGCCGGAAAACAAAAAGCCCCGCCTGAATCTCAGTGCGGGGCTTTTCTGTCAGCGTTGCCGTATTACTGCGCGGCGATGCTGTAGCCATCGAACGCGGTCTGCTGTTGCAGGGCGGTGATGATGTTCTTGCGGTTGACCGCGTGTTCAGTGCCGGCGTTGTCGACGAAGGTTTCGCCGTCAACTTCGGCTTCTTCGCCTTCACCGACGAAGGTGAAACCGAGGAACTCCAGCGCTTCACGATCAACGCTCAGGCGCGAACGTGGCGTGCGCAGTGGCAGGGTCACGCTGCTGCCGTCCTTGCTGATGGTGAAGATTTCGACTTCTTTCTTCGCCCGTGCCGCTTTGCTCTTGCCGCCGCTCGGGTTGCTGATCGCCTGATGCGTATGGTTCAGCACTTTGAGCGCCAGACCGTAAACGATTTCCTGGAACGCCGGATCGTCCTTGAAGCTGGACAGGATTCGGCCGATCGAGAACTTGCTGCTCAGGTCTTCAAGCGCGGCAATGTCCGCAGCTTCGGCGTCCTTCAGGGCCTTGAGTTCACCCATCAGTTCGTAAGCCTTGTCGTCGTCGAAGCGGTCGTGTGCCTGACGGATCGCGGTGCGCAGTTCGCGGATCTGGTCGCTTTCGCGGGTCGACTGAAAAGCGTCCAGCACCATCTCGCTGATGATTTTGGCTTGTGGCAGGTGTTGTGAAAGATTGATGGAGTTTTCGTATTCCGCTTTGGACGATTCGGTGACTACGGATTCAGCGGTGTTGAAATCGGACATTGAAATTTCACTACTTTTTAACTTGAGTGGAGATGAGCAAGCGCGGGGCTTTTTCAGGTCGACTAATTTAGGGGAGTGGGGTGGCGTTGTCACGGAGCAACAGTCTGCCGGTCGAGTTTTTTGCCCTTTGCTCAGTGCTCGCTCTGTTTCAAGCGTGCGCGCTCCATGGCGATCACCGAAGTTTCAAAACCCAGGCTGGCAAAAAACGCCTCAGCACCTTCACGACCGGCACGCAGCATCCAGGTGATATCGGGGTTGTCGCCCATCACATGTTCGACCAGTGCGCGGCCAACGCCTTCGCGACGATGTTGGCCGTCAACCACCACCATCGACAGGTAACCGTTGGATAAACCGTCAGTGATGCCTCGGGCGAAACCGATGATTTGCCCGTCCTTGAAGGCGACGGCGGTACGCTGGGAGTTCTGGATCAGTTGGGCAAAATATTCGGCGGCGCCCGTGCGATGTCCCCAGCCGTGCAGGCCTAGAAAGCGCCTGGCCGATTCCACTTCGGCGGGTTGCAGATCGCGTACGGTGAGTGCGTTGTTCATTGGCTGTCGAGTCCTTTGTCAGCGTTGGTTTGAGTCTGCTTCGGGCGTCCGTCGTCAGGATCTGCCCCATGCTTTCATCGCGAATTCGACAAAGCGCCGCAGCTTCGGCAGTCGATAGCGATCCGGGGCGTAGAGCAAGTGCAATGGGCGACTGGGCGGTTGGTAGTCGGGAATGACCGTGACCAGTTTGCCGTCGCGCAGGTCCTGTTCCACCAGCGCGTCAGGCAGCATCACGATGCCCATACCGGTGCGTGCGGCCTGATGCAAGCCGGCGGAGCTGTTGATCAGCATCGGGCCGCTGACGTCGACCATGATTTCTCCGTCCGGACCACTGAGGCGCCAGCGCTTTTCCACTGATTGCCAATCGTCGCCGGTAGGGTAGGCGAAGGACAGGCAGTCATGCTGTTGCAGGTCTTGCGGTGTGAGGGGCATGCCGCGTCGTGCCACATATTCCGGCGATGCGCAGACCGTCAGGGTGTAGTCGATCAATGGCCGCGCAATCAGGTTGGACTGCTCGAAGTTTCCCAGCCGGAAGGCGACATCGAGGCCGTTTTCCATAAGGTCCGGGCGGCTGTTGGTCAGCACCACGTCGAGTTTGACCTGCGGCCATTGCAGGGAATACTCACTGAGCGCCGGAGCCATGCGTTCAACGCCGAAGGTCAGGGGAGCGGTAATTCGCAGGATGCCACGCGGCTCATCAAGGGCCTGTTCGGCAAGTCGTTCGGAGTCCGCCACGAGCCCCAACACGTCCAGACAACGCTGGTAGTAAACGCTGCCGAACTCGGTGAGGCGCTGCCGCCGTGTGGTGCGTTGCAGCAGTTGCACGCCGAGCCGTTGCTCCAGGGCTCGCAGGTGATTGCCTACCATCGTCGTCGACATATCGCACTGCAACGCGGCCGCGGTCATGCTCCCCGCTTCGACAACTTTGATGTAAACGCTCATCGACTGAAACAGATCCATTATCAAGCTCTGCTTTTAAATGATTGAAGTTTTGCCGAGTTTATCCAGTTCTGGTGGCTAACCATACTGCACGCACACCGACCTTCACTGGAGTTTGAAGTCATGACCGCCGCCCTGATGAACACCTACCAACCGCTGGCCCTGAGTTTCACCAAGGGCCTGGGCACCCGACTGTGGGATCAGGCCGGTCGCGAGTATCTGGATGCGGTTGCCGGGGTCGCGGTAACCAACGTTGGCCACTCGCATCCGCGGATCGTTTCGGCGATCAGCGAGCAGGCGGGATTGCTGCTGCATACCTCCAATCTGTACAGCATCGACTGGCAGCTACAACTGGCAAAGCGGCTGACTGTGTTGTCGGGGATGGAGCGGGCGTTCTTCAATAACTCCGGTGCCGAGGCCAACGAAACCGCGCTGAAACTGGCGCGGCTGTACGGGTGGCGCAAAGGTATCGAACAGCCGCTGGTGGTGGTGATGGCCAACGCGTTTCATGGCCGCACACTCGGTACGTTGTCTGCCAGCGACGGCCCGGCAGTACGCCTGGGCTTCAATGAGCTGCCGGGGGATTTCATCAAAGTGCCATTCGGTGATCTCGCCGCACTGGAGAATATTCAGCGCAAGCACGGTGAGCGGATCGTGGCGATTCTGGTCGAGCCGATTCAAGGTGAAAGCGGCGTGCAACTGGCGCCGCCCAATTACCTCAAAGCCCTGCGTGAACTGTGCAATCGGCATGCGTGGCTGCTGATGCTCGACGAGATCCAGACCGGCATCGGTCGCACCGGCCAGTGGTTTGCGTTTCAGCATGAAGGCATCGTCCCGGACGTGATGACGCTCGCCAAAGGACTCGGCAACGGCGTACCCATCGGCGCTTGCCTGGCGCGGGGCAGGGCAGCAGATCTGTTCACGCCGGGCAGCCATGGCAGCACGTTCGGCGGTAATCCGCTGGCCTGTCGGGTGGGATGCACGGTGCTGGATATCATCGAAGAGCAGGGTTTGCTGGAAAATGCGCGGGTGCAGGGTGAGCGTCTGCTGGATCGGTTACGCGCAGAACTGGCGGACAACCCCAATGTGCTGGCAATTCGCGGGCAGGGATTGATGATCGGTATCGAGTTGAAACAGCCAATTCGCGATCTCACATTGATCGCTGCGCGGGATCATGGGCTGCTGATCAACGTCACGCGCGGCAAGACCATACGGCTGCTGCCGCCGCTGACGATTGATGAGCGTGAGGTGGAGATGATTGTCAGAGGTGTCGGGCGGGCGTTGGATAGAGACCGAGCGAGTGATCAGTAGTGGTATTTGCAGGTGATGACGCAAATTTCTCCGCCTTCGATCCTATATACCAAACGATGCTCGGCAGTTATTCGTCGTGACCAAAAGCCGCTCAGGTTGTGCTTGAGCGGTTCAGGTTTACCTACTCCCTCGAACGGTTCGCGCTGGATTGCTTTGATCAACAGATTGATACGTTTGAGCCCGGCCTTATCGTTCTGCTGAAACCACAAGTAGTCTTCCCAGACTGTTGGGGTGAACTCGATTTTCATTCTTCGATCAATTGCCTGACTTTGGCTTTTCCAGCGCGCATTTCACCAATCGATTTGATCAACCGCTCGGCGTTGGCCGGAGAGCGCAGCAGGTAGGCTGTCTCTTCGAGTGCGTTGTACTCAGCCAGAGACATCATTACGACAGGTTCACCTTTTTGACGGGTTACCAGAAGTGGTGCTCGGTCTTCATTGACCCGATCCATCGTCTCTGCCAAGTGTGCACGGGCTGTGGTGTAGTTGATGGTTTGCATGTTGTAGTCCTCGCTGGATGCAAAGAACGTACAGAAATGAGTACATGATGACAAGGTGATACCTACCAGTGGTTGTTTCGCAAATGGGCTTTTTGCGAGCAACTTCAGTATCACTCAAGAATTCTGCAGACGTTTCTGAGAAAGTTGTAATCCCTATCCTCGGTCGCGAACCCTAATAGCCATCACACTGTCGTCATGTGGCAGCCTCAGTGTAGGAAAAGGGTCGTGCGTCAGTCCGGATAATCCGTCAAATCCGGCGCCAGCATCCGCGTCTTCGCCGCGCCATTCGAATTGTGCTGAATGATCTCTCGCGGCTGCCCCTGCTCATTGAAAAACACCTGCCCGATCCCCGCCGAGTTCCACAAGCGCTCACCTGCTTCAGCATGGTCCGGCGTGTACGGCACGATGCGCATGCGCCGGCGTTTGGTCAGCCAGTTCAGGGGTGAGCGCGGTGAGTAGAGCCAGCGATTGAGCCGGTCGAACCATTCCAGCAGCGCCGGCGGAAATTCGTTTTTGATGCCGCTGCTGGTGATCTGCCAGATCCGCGGGCCGGCCTTACGGTGTCGGATCAGCACTTCGTAGACGAAGGAATAATGCACATCGCCGGACAGCACCACGTAGTTACCTGGCGTACGCGTGTGTCGGAAGATGTTCAGGATCACCTGCGCCGCACCCCGATGGGCCATCCAGTTCTCCGCGTCGACCAGCAGTGGATAACCAAACCAACTGAAGATCTTCTGCACGGTTTCAATCAGCTTCACGCCAAAGATCGGCGCGGGCGAAACGATGATTGCTGACGGATGATCAAGCAGGTCCTGCTGCAACTCGCTCAAGGCTTCCCAGTCGAGCAGACCCGACGGTTGCTTGAGCGCCAACTCGCTGCGCCAGCGTCGAGTACGAGTGTCCAGGACTACCAGCGCGGGACTGGACGGCAGCACAAAATGCCAGTTCTGAAAGCGCAGCAGGTCATCGATCAGATCGTCCTGTACCGGGCTGTCGAGGTAGTGATCATCGCCGCTGGCGATCAGACCTCGGGTTTTCTCCAGTACATCCTTGAAGGCATCCGGGTTGTTGCCCCAGCCCTGGCACAGCATATAAGCGATCAGTGCGTTGCCGATGATGCGTTTGGAGAACGGATGGCCGTAGGCCGTTTCCTCCCATTGCGCGGACAGATTCCAGTCATCGGTGATGTCGTGGTCGTCGAAAATCATCAGGCTCGGCAGATGCGCCAGTGCTCGGGCGACGTTGCCCAGGCCAGCCTTGAAGGCGTCGATACGAGTTTTTTCGAGGGTGTAACGCTTGAGCCGTTCGGGCGTGAGCGTTGGCGCTGCCGGATTGATCAGTGTCCACGCGACCGGCGACCACACCAGCAAGTACATCGCCATGACTTCGGCGAACGTTACCAGGTGATTGTCGGCGCTGCTGCTGGTGAAAATCGGCTTACGCGCGCCGCCGAAAAATCGCTCACGCAGAGTCTCGTTGCTCTCCAGCGCCGGTAACAAATCCGCGCGGTGGTAGTAACTGGCCGGGTGTTCGTAAAGCTTGGCGCTGTCGCTGACCACGGCACCTTCGAGGTGTTCGTCGAACAGGCCGAGGCGCTTGATCAAGGCATGAATCGCCCGTAGCGTCGGCCCGGCAACGTCATCGGCGTAGACCTGATCGCCGCTCATCATCAACAGGGCCGGGCGTTGCTGTGGATCGGTTTCGGCGGCCAACAGTTGATCGACACAGAGCAAACCGTCCGCCGCCGGGTGATGCGGCTTGCGGCAGGAACCGTGGAGCAACTGATCGATGCGCGAGCGCACGACGAAGTTTGGACACGTAGCGCCGCCATACAACAGGTGCGACGCCCAATCGGCGATACCGTCCTGGTCATCAATCAGCAGGTCGTAGTCGATAAATTCGTCGAGTGGCAGGGCGTTTTCGAGTCTGACATCGATGAGATGAACGAACGCTCGCCTGCCCACGGCAATGACTGCGCATTTCTCGGCATCGAGAGGAATGTTTCCTACACCCTGCAAGCGCAAGGTCAGCGACAGCGGGCGTGTAGCAACCAGCCACAGTACCAGGCGTTTGGGCTCCAGCCGTCGGATCAACGGGCCAGCCAGAACAGGTGGCAACGGGGTCAGCTCATCAAGTGTTGGGGACATCCGGGGACAAAGCTCAAGGCGCACAGGCCGGCGATGATAGCGCAGCCGGCGCCTTGAACGCTTAAGTGAGACTTAAGAGTCCGCTTTTTGCAGCTTCAGGCCCAGCAGGCGCCATTCGGCAGGAATCGCATCAACTCTCGGCTGCTCCTGCACGGAGCAATCGAAACGGTATTTCACATCGTCGCCGTTCATGTTGCGCGCGGTGACGGTGTTGCTGAAGGTGTAGACCTGATCCTTGAAGCGATGGCTGACGAGGCCTTTGCTGTCAGCAAAGCGCGCCGAGTTGGGAAAGCGCAACGTGCTGGTCACGAACGGGCTGCACATGACATACGCGATCATCGACTTGTCGGCCTGTGCGTCGCCGCGCAATTTCTTGTTCAGCGCTGCCAGGGCCATGCGACCCTGATAGTCGCTTTGATCCAGCACGGTCTGTAGCCCGATTGATTTCGGCGCCCGGTTGGCGTAGTTCGGCAACAGTGCGGAGTCGGCGGGAGAGAGCTTGTCGTCCGGCTCGATGGCAGCAAAAACCGGCGCATCCTTCAGCTCGGCAGCGGGCGTGACTGACTCGGCCTCAGGCAATAGGGAGGTCGGTTCGGCGACCTGCGTGTTTTCAGCCTGTGCCGCCTCGTAGTCATGCGAAGAAGGAAACAGCGATAAAGTGATCGACAGCACCACCATCGCAACAATGAAACCACCCGCAGCGCCAACAATGTTGCCGTAGAAAATATTCCAGCTACCGCGGTTCTTCACCACCCAGCGCCACATGAAACCCCAGGCCGCGACAAACGCCAGAAAACGCAGAAAATCCATTCGATCCTTTCCTTAAACCTTCAAAAACCTGAAAACAGTGCGCAGCAGATGATGAGCCCTGAAGATGGACGGCAAGATATCAAAATCGAAGCGCTGCGCTATCAAGAACCGGGGAAATAATTCACTGCAAGGAACGCCAGCGTGGTAAATCCGGCGGCGAAACCACACAGTGCGCCCAGCAACTGACGTGCGACCGGATGCTCCGGTTGACGGCGATGGGCAACCCACATCCATACACCCGCCAACACCCCGGCGCTGTTCATGATTACCACCAGGCTGCGATCCAGGTTTGACGTCGCCATCGTCGTGCCAATGACCCCGCCATAAATCAGCGTGAATACGATTCCAGTCACCACGGCACTTCCGGCACCGGCAAGGTTGGCAAGTAACAAATTCCACTCACCCCGTTGCTTCACGACCCACATCCAGGTTCCGGCCATTACCAGCAAGCACAACAAAGCATCCATTGATTCATTCCTGAGTGCGCGATAGCAGAGGCGGTTGATGCGCCTCCAGCGAAAGTGGACGGCAAGATATCAAAATAGTAGCGTCACGCCACTGCCCTTATCCTCGTAACGGACTACACATGCCTGCAATCACTAAAACCTTGCGCCTGTTTTGTGCACTCACTCTGGGCTTTTCCCTGACCCCGGCATTCGCCGCCTGGCAAGAACACCCGGAAAACAGCTGGAAGTATTACGCCGGCAACTGCCAGCAAGTGCAGGGAAAACTGGCCGAGGTGCAGAGCGGTCGAACCAGTGCCTACGAGATGATGGTTGCTCTGGAAAGCAATCTGCGAACCATGAATGAGCACCGCTCGAACCTGACTCCCGATCACGTGGGTTCCGCCGAATTCGCCCAATGCGAAAACGTCGCCGCCCAGGCTGAGGCGATGATCGCCCAAGGCAAAGCCGAGTTCGCCGCGAAAATGGAACGTGGCGTGCAGGAAGGTCGGATCGCCCACCAGAACTCCCCCGAATACCAACGCGCGCGCTCCCTCGGCTTCAGCGACGTCGGTGACATTTCTTTCCTGAAACTGCACGAAGACACCGAAGGCGAAGCACACCTGAAAACCATGCTGATCACCGTCGACGAAGTCTGCGGCCAATACTTCCGCGCGACGCAGTATGTGAAGCCGTATGTGATTTATACGGTCAGGCCTTCGGATGGCGGTTGTGGGGAGGTAAAGCGCGTGGCGATCATGGGTGGCCGAGCGGTGGAGAAGGGTGACTACATCGATGAAAGAGGCGAGTTTCAGTATCTGGGATGGAAGAATATTGTCGGTGCGGATGGTTTTCCGACGGACATTCGGGTGCTGAAAGCCCGTCGTTAAGTTGCGTCAACACTTGGATGTTTTCTTGAATAAAGGGATAAACAGATGATCGACTTCAACAACAAAGGCTTCTTCAAACTCAAGCAGAACAATGAGTACGCCGAACGCGTCACCACCCTGTTGCTGGACGGGGAAGAAGTGATCGACGCCTACAAGGCCATGCGCGACGGCGTGGTGTTTACCAACAAACGCATCATCGCCGTCAACGTCCAGGGCATCACCGGCAGCAAGAAGGATTTCACTTCGCTGCCGTACAAAAATATCGTCGCGTATTCCGTGGAGACATCAGGGACGTTCGATCTGGATTCGGAGCTGGAGATTTACTTTTCGTCTCTGGGGAAGGTGAAATTCGAATTCACCGGGAAGACTTCGATGGTGGAGATTTCGAAGTACATCTCAAAGCATCTGTTGTAAGAACGCTCAGGGCAGTCAGTCACAGAATGTCTTTCAAGTAACCCTTGAGCGCGAGGAGCGGCTGATCAAGCTGCTCCAGCGATTGCGCCTGGCTGAAATCGGCTGACAGCTTGTGCAGCTCCCGCCCCAACGGTTTCTCGACACCGCCCAATGCATTCATCGCCAAACCCAGGCACTCATTCACTTTGAACTGAATGGTCTCGACATCACCCCGGCGCACCAGCAATTCGAACACGTCTTTCTGATAATCACCCATGACCATGTCGTCCCGCAAAATCGGGCTCAGGCCTTCTTCCTCGTAAGCGAGTTTGAGGGAGAAAAGGGCGACTGTTTCCAGTGACGTTTCCATGGTTTGGTTCCTTGGGGTTCCGATGGCCAAGAAGCGGAGGATCAAAAGATCGCAGCCTGCGACAGCTCCTACGCAAGCGAGGGGCTTTATTGCAGACGAAAAAAAAGGCCTTGCTAAGCAAGACCTTTCTTAATTTTGGTGCCCCGAGGGAGACTGGAATTACCCAGTAAAATCAAGGCCTTAAAAGAGGTTTTCTGTAGCGGGATACATGGAGGGATACAGCGATTCGTTTGCTGCCACCATCCGTGCCCTGCTGATGCTTCTCGCAATTCTAACAAAAAGCTCCTCATTGGAAAGCAGATAGCTAAGCTTGATAGTTTAGGTTCATGAATGATCGAGACATTGATTGAGTTTGCAGAGGCTTGGACCGAAGGGTTCTTGACGAAAAATTTTTAAATAATGGATGTAATGCGAAGAATGAGCGCGCTGATGGCCAGGGTGGGAGCGAATACGGTAGCAGTAACCGGCCTTCTTGGATGTCTGACGATCTCCTTGACTGAAACTGTTGTTGCATCCCGAGCTATGCATTTCAATATAGGAAAAGGCAAACATGATTCGAGGTGGTATAGCGGATAAGCTCGGAAATGGTTACGAAGACAAATGGGCATTGAAGCAGGCTCTATTCGTACTGCAAGGCCGTGCTAATGAAATTCGTATTGAACCAATCGGAGAAGATGCTGGAGGATTTGAATTTAGACTAACTTCAGGGGAGATATCTGAGTGGCACCAATGTAAAAGTCGGACAACAAAAGGATCTTGGACTGTTAATGCTTTGCAGCAAGAGGGAGTGCTTGAGGCGTTTGCAAGAAAGTTAAAAGATTTAAATTCTGTTTGTGTATTCGTTTCATCAGATCCGGTAAAAATATTGGATGGGATAGCTGCGAAGGCACGCTTGTTTAACTCTGCAAGTGAGTTTTTTGGTGGATTGAATAAAGACGAGGTAAGGGATTTAAATTCGGTTCAGCATGTTTGGCAAAGCGATGCGCAAACAACCTATGCATGGTTTGGTCGCTGTAACTTTGAAGTGGTTTCAGAATATACTTTGGATAAGGACTTAGATGCGTTTTGTACATTGTTGTTTAATGATGAGTCTGGCGTTTGTATTGATCGATTAAACGGCTTGTTAAAAAAACAATTGACTATAACGCTTGATACAAGCCTATTAAGAAAGAAAGTGGACGAGTTGGGGCTTGGATGGCGAGCCCAGCTGGATCCTACGGTGGAAACCTTAATTAACTTTGCTACAGATCAATATCTAGACACCCTGCGCAGACCTTTTCAAAGCTTGAATATTTTGACTAATAGTACTCGTGAGCTAATAAAATCTTTTGAGTCTAGAGATGAGAAAACAATCATCGTTGCGGGTCAGGCTGGCTGCGGTAAAAGTTCGGCTCTCGCTACGCTAATAGAACATGCGAGAAATTCCGGTGTCCCCGTTCTAAGTTTTCGTGTTGATAGATTTCTTGCCTGTGGTTCTGTTATGTCGCTTGGGGAGTCGTTGCTAGGTAGAGGAGAAAATCCAGTAGGCGTTTTGGGAAATCGGTATCCTGGTGCACAGACTCTGTTAGTTGTTGACCAAGTCGATTCAATCAGTGAGGTGTCCGGCCGATCTCCCAGAGCTAGAGATATTATATTTGAACTGGTTAGAAGCGCTAATTTCTATCCACAAATGATCGTAGTAATCGCATGTCGTGCCTATGATTTGGATAACGACAGTCGGTTAGTGCGCCTTGTTAAAGATGCGTCCGCAAAAGATATAAGAATAACCCCATTGGATTGGGATGCTGAAGTCTCCCCAGTTTTGTCTGGTATGGGACGTCGAGAAAATCCCTACAGTGAGCGAGAGAAAAAGATACTTAGTGTTCCTATTAATCTGAATTTATACTGCGAATTGGTAAGTTCTGGTTTTAATGGTGAAATAACAGCTAGCAGTCTTTTTGATTCTTTGCTCATAATTAGAGCTCGTGAATTTCTTGAGGCTGGTTGTTTGTGGACACCCCATGCTGTATTAGGGGTTATCGCAGAGCGTATGAGTGAAAGTCAGGAATTAACCGTTTCTGCGGCGTTCATAAATGGCTATCCAGGGGCTGTCGATATACTGAGTTCAGCTGGATTGATAACTTGCGTAAATAATACAGTTCAGTTTGCGCACGAATCATTTTTTGATAATGTTTTTTCCAGTCATTTTTTGACGCTAAACTTACCTGTCGCAGATCTGCTTCGAGCAAGCGAACAAAGGCTTTTTCGACGTACACAAGTTCGTCAGATTCTATCTCGCCTTCGCGATCAAGGCGTTGGGCGTAAATATATAGAAAATCTTGATCAGGTCATGAATTCTAGTGATATTCGTTATCTTATTAAAGATGCTGTCGGGATGTGGCTTGCAAACGTTGAATTGCCCGACAGAAAAGAGTTGGCTATTGTTCTTCAATGGTTTAAGGAAGAGCATCCTCTTAAAAAGGTAGCTCAGACTATTTTTAACGGTATACAGTGGATAGCTTTGCTCATTTCTAGCGGCAAAGTTATGAAGTGGATGTCGAGTCAAGATTTTGAAGAAAAAACGTTCGGTTTTTGGTTGTTGCGTCGCGCAGCTACAACTCATTCAGCCATGGTCGCTGTAAATTTATCTGAGTGGTTAAACGCAGATTTGAGTCGAAACGTCGATCTTATTTCATGGTTCGGAAGCCTTCATGCAGATGGTACGATCGGAGAATTAGAACCTCTGTATTTAAGTTTGATTAGAACTTGCCCTATAGAGTTTTTTTCTGATGGTGGATTTCCGAAGGATTTTCAATTAGGGGCCTGGGCTCACAGGGATTGTGCTTTTGCCTGTAGAGTACTAAATCATTGGCTTCAACGTTGGTTCGAGCTTTTTTCGACGGGTAATCCGTTTGATTTACTTTTAAATAATAGTAATAGCTATTGGCTAAAGAAAATGGCGGAAAATTCCCCGTTGGATTTTCTACAGGCATTAATCCCGATCTTTACATTGGCAGTTTTTCGACATTTAGAGGGTTCAGCTAAGGACGGTTCGCGATCATTTTCAAATCGTAGATTGTTCGATGTAAATGATGATGACTATAGTGATCTAAGTATTCAGAAATGTCTGAAGGTTGCATTAGTTTCTGTTGCTGCGAATGATCCTAATTCAGTTGTGACGCTCTTAGAGGGGTTTCCAACAGATATAGAGGCCCAAGTTTATCTTCACTTGCAAGCTGTGATTGCAAACGGCTCGTTCTTCGCGACTCACTTGCTGAAATTGCTGGATGCTCCCCTAGTTTTAGAGTGTGGGGTGCAAGGGGTTGAATGGTTGGCGTTTGCTGAGGCTTCAAGAGCTGCAATCCCCTATTTATCAGAAGATGCTCGTGCCAAGATAGAAACCTTAGTGGTTGATTATGAGCCTGAATTAAAGCGTGCTGCTGAGGAGATCGCATACCATAATGGGCGTAGTGTGTTGGAGGATGATTATTCCAGGAAACAATTGCTCTACCTTTTGTCTCGTTCGGGTTTTGAGAAACGAGCGATACTTATGGTCGTCGGATACGAAAATTTAAGTTCGATAACCGGCAAAATTTTAGACCAATTAAATAGAAAATTTCCATCTGAGGAAATGCCTAGTCCTATCGGAAGTCGTGGAGGATGGGTTCAATCTCCGATTAATTCTACTGCTACCTCGTTGATGGGCGCTCGCGATTGGCTGCATGCAATGCGCAAGTATGATAGTGATAAACATCACGTGTACCTTAAGGATTCGGTAATTGGTGGCTGTAGGCAGCTTGCACAAGAACTTCAAGCTGCTGTCAAATCGAACGTTTCTTTGTTTGTTAATATGCTGCAGACCATGCCGTTGGATATCAATGTCGTTTATGCGGAAGCTATAGTTTCTGGGCTTGGCGAAATGGATTTAGATACTGAATGTGCTAAGGAGGCCGTTAGCGCTGCTTTCAGATGGCCCGCTGGAGCGTTTGATAGGTCCATATGTTGGTTTGTGCGCCGTCATCCGATAGTTGCAAGCGATTCGCGGATTATCGATCGAATGTTTCACGTTGCAGAATTTGGATCGGCATCTGACCATATAGTTACAAGCCAAAAGCGGGCTGAAGATTATATGAGGGTCAGCGACATATTGGGTCATGGTGGTGACTTAGATATGAGTGGTCTAAATAGCGATCGAGGTGCTGCATATTTAGCTATTTCTAATTATGTTTGGCTTACAAATGAGCGTTTAAGTAATGTTGTAGAGTTTGTGTCAAGGCAAATTGGCGTTGAGCCTTTGGTTTCAGTTCGCATGCAGATCTTGAATGTCATAGGAGCGATTTCTAAATATGATCAAGTAACTGCTGTGGAACTACTTGTCAAGCTCGGCGAGGTGGATTTAGGATCTCTAGCGTGTCGGGCTGGCATTAACGTATCTAGGTGGGCAGTATTTAATTACACCCCTTATATGTCTGCACTTGTTTATAAGATGTGTGCGTCAGATGAGGATGGCATTAAGGCTTTGGGTTTTTTGTTACTGTCGGACATGTCTCTCTCCGATGCTGATGTGGAAATTTATTTTAAAAGTATTTGGGCTCAAGAGGTGCTTGCTAGGCAGGTCGCGGCGTTTAATGGTGTCGTTCATGTCGGCACTGGCACAGTAACAAAAAGAGCAATGATTTGGTTGTTAGAGCTTTATTTTGATTCGGTGAAGTTGGTTAGAGACGAAACAGCAGGGACGGATTGGTTAATTGCATTTGACTCTTTGGATGATGGTTTTGAATTTGCCAAAACTTACTTGAGCTCTCCTGCATTTGAAGAAAGTCCTGATGGGATTTTTAGAGCTATTTCAGAGCGGATTGAAGACTTTCCTGACATGGCGATATGCATAGTTGAGAGAGTGGTAAATTTGTTAAAAGTAGTTCGCCCAGAGGGAGAGACATATAGATTCGGGTCTCTGCACGAGCTTGGTCAGGTTTTAATTAATTTATATAGAGTAGTTGAAGGGACGGGGACTAGAGAAAAACAGATTCTGGATATTTTTGATGCCTATTTGGCCCACGAATCATACGGTGCTAGAGAAGCGCTTGCAGAATATGAAAGGATTTAGATCGAAGTTTCAATTTCTCTTAAGTAAGGCGGACATCGCTAGAGAAACCTCAGCTAGAGAGAATCCGCGAGTCTGATAACCCGTGTAGGGGGCCCCCTTAGGGAGGACCCGTAAAATCTGCTGCTCCGACTCCTTCGCCTGGGAGGAGTCAGACACATTAGCTCGGTGGATCTGGAGCGATCCGTCGCGTCTGCTTGCGCTGAAGGTTCACGCCGTGAAAAGGGGCGAGGGGAACGCTAAATCCATAGGTAGCGAAAACGCGGTGTTCCATGTGTTCCATGTGTTCCATGTGTTCCAGAAACGCTAGACGCCAAGTAAATAAAGGCTTTCAGAGGTGGAACACCAAATGCGATAAACCGGAACACCAGTAATGCGGAACACGTTTGGTGTTCCGCGAGTGATGTTCCGGTTTAGGGGGAGGAGCGACACGACTGGTAGTCGCGACGCGGGCAATCAAGCGGTGATCAGTTGCTCAATGGAGATTGCACCTGCCTTCGCAGTGATCGTCTCTTCAATAATGGACATCTGTCCGAACGGTACATGCAGTGGTACGTAGATTTCATTCAGAGAGCTCGAACGCCCCATGCCCTTTCCGTCGCATGCAGGTGTGCTGCGATGGCGGCGAAGTCCTGAGCTGCCTTGTCTAGGCGGTCGGCCCACATGAACCGTGCTGCACGTAGCTGCTGGTGTCGAAGATCTTTCAAGGTCTGGTTGCTCTCTGCAATGGCTGCTTCGAGCTTCTCCACCTCATCTTTCAAAGCTTGCGTTGCAGTTGCAATGCCCCGCTTGTCACGGGTTACTTCTGCAAGCGCCTCTGAGGCTAGTCTGAGCACATTTTCCGCTCGTTGTTCTTCAGCGTCTTCCCTATCGCTCAAGGCTACGGAGTAGCTCGCCGTCGCTCGGTCTGTCCCTGAAATCTGAGTAGTTTGCAACGTTCGCTTCATGTTCAGCTTGTCTACGTAGACATTGCTGGATGGACTCATGCATCTCCGATGTGATGATGAGCGGATTCGTCTTTAACATGTTCCAGTAGGTCGCTTTTATCCAGCCGTCATAACATTGCGCTGTCTGAACGGCCTGCGTACCCACTGCAAACATCTTGGAAAATGTGATCGTCAAAACGAAAAAGATCGGGGCTATGAGTAGTATGCTCAGGACTAATCTGTAGAAGCCCTTCAAATACCTCGAGTACTCGCGTGTCAGGAAGTAGATGTGCTCCTGATGCTGAGTATTCTGAATATCTACCGTGCGGATGGCGTAAACGTCTTTTCTAGGTACCAGAATTTCACGTGCAAGAGAAAACGGTGCCTTTCGCGCATCTGCTAACTGCTGCAGTTCGGCAAGTGAGTCTCGCAATACTCGCACGCTGCCTTCACGGTCAATGAGATCACGATACGATGTGTACTTGAATATTGTTGGCGCCGTTGCTTTGTACACAAGAATGAACGCAAAAAAAGACAGTCCGCTCACCCAATATAAGTAGAGGTCGAAAGGGAGCAGGTATTGTTTGTTTACAGCCTGAGAGGCGGACAGAGCTAGAGGAACTACAGTCAGGGCCACAGAGATGAGCATCAACGCCTTGCTGTTGGCGACCATTGATAACATCTGCCAATCTTGAGTTAAAACCATTTCCCTGCAGGTCCAGGCCCGGGCAGTTAGTATCCCCATAAGCACAATGCAGGGGACTATGTAGTCCTCCCAAGGAATGACCTTGCCTATGACGTACCCCATAAGCCGTATCGCAACTACGCTGATGATTGTTGCGATAGTCATAGCCCAAACTATCCGTGCGATCGGATGGTTCAACTTGTCGCGGCGTTTTGGGGTGCTGATTGGGTTGTTTTTTCGGTCGCAGCAGTCTGGCATTACGTATTCCCATTTTGAATGGCTAGGCGCCTGAGTGTCCTTGGGTGCCGTTTTATTCGTGGCGGCAGCCTTTTTGTATTTGAAGCAAAGCGATTTCAGGCGGCATTGTGCTGAAGTCTGACCGAACGGCATAGGAAGGGTGTGGCTTAAGTCCGGATGGACGAAAGTAGCCTGCGGAAGTGAGCCGCTATTGGCCGAAAGTGAACTAGGTCGAAAGGCTACGGGCGTTAACAAACGATCGTTATTAGCCTAGGAGGCTGCGGGAAGATTGGTCGCGGACTCGCTAGATGAGGAACGGGAGGGATTTTCGCATTGGGACATTTTCTGACTAAACCACAACTGACAAACGTCAGAGCCGCACTGTCCGAACCTTTCAACCATTTTCCCACTGATTACGACTACGTCGCACGTCAGCTCAAAGGCGTAGATCCAGCGGTGCTCTATGAGATTTTTTATTCAGAAGTCGCGCCAGTGTGCTTTACGAACATTGCGGCGGTCTTGCCCACTGTCTGGACGGGTTTTGACCCAGACTGGCTAAGGGCAGAGATCGAGGAAAGGCTCGCGGCGCGGCAGCGTAACTGGTTACGCAGGCAGTTCGACAAGTTGCTGGTCCGTTGGCTGAAATATAACTACGACTACATGTGGGAAGAAATCGCCAGCAGGCTTTGAACTTGTGATTAGGGTTTTAGAAATCTTCGCTTTTAGCGATCAACACTTTCGTTCGGTTTCAACGCACGGCCAGTCTGATCGTAGGTGAGCTGGTGGCAAATGAGTGAAGGGGGGCTTTATTGCAGACGAAAAAAAAGGCCTTGCTAAGCAAGACCTTTCTTAATTTTGGTGCCCCGAGGGAGACTCGAACTCCCACTCCTTTCGAAAACGGATTTTGAATCCGCCGCGTCTACCAATTCCGCCATCAGGGCTCAATGGCGGCGAAGTATAGAGATGAGATTACCGTTGGTCAATCACGTTTCATGGTCAATTTTCGATATTTCCGCTAGACTTTCCGGCCCTGCTAGACGAACCCCATCATGCGCGTTGCTGACTTTACCTTCGAACTCCCTGATTCGCTGATCGCTCGCCACCCTTTGGCCGAGCGTCGCGGCAGTCGCCTGTTGACCCTGGATGGGGTGAGCGGCGCCTTGGCACACCGTCAATTCACTGATTTGCTTGAGCATTTGCGCCCGGGCGATTTGATGGTGTTCAACAATACCCGGGTGATTCCGGCGCGGCTGTTTGGACAAAAAGCGTCCGGCGGCAAGCTGGAAATCCTCATCGAGCGGGTGCTCGATACGCATCGCGTGCTGGCCCATGTGCGCTCCAGCAAGTCGCCGAAGCCGGGTTCGAAGATTCTCATCGACGGCGGTGGCGAAGCTGAAATGATTGCGCGTCACGACGCGTTGTTCGAGCTGTGCTTCGCTGAAGAAGTGTTGCCGCTGCTTGATCGCGTCGGGCACATGCCGCTGCCTCCTTATATAGACCGCCCGGATGAAGGCTCGGATCGCGAGCGTTATCAGACCGTGTACGCCGAGCGCCTGGGCGCGGTGGCGGCGCCGACGGCGGGGCTGCATTTCGATCAGTCGCTGATGGAGGCGATTGCGGCCAAGGGCGTCGAGACCGCATTCGTCACGCTGCACGTGGGTGCGGGTACTTTCCAGCCGGTGCGCGTCGAGAAGCTTGAAGATCACCACATGCACACTGAGTGGCTGGAAGTCGGCCAGGACGTGGTCGATGCGGTCGCTGCGTGCCGTGCGCGCGGCGGTCGAGTGATTGCCGTTGGCACCACCAGCGTGCGTTCGCTGGAAAGCGCCGCGCGCGATGGCGTGCTCAAGCCGTTCAGTGGCGATACCGACATCTTTATCTACCCGGGCCGGCCGTTCCATGTGGTCGATGCCCTGGTCACCAATTTCCATTTGCCGGAATCCACGCTGTTGATGCTGGTTTCGGCATTCGCCGGTTATCCCGAAACCATGGCCGCCTACAAGGCCGCCGTCGACAACGGTTACCGCTTTTTCAGCTACGGTGATGCCATGTTCATCACCCGTAATCCCGCACCTACTGCCCCTAAACAAACAGGCCCAGAGGAAACAGAATGAGTCGCGAATGTCGCATGTCCTTTGAGCTCCTGGCCACTGATGGCAAGGCCCGTCGTGGTCGTCTGACCTTTCCGCGTGGCACCGTTGAGACCCCGGCTTTCATGCCGGTCGGTACTTACGGCACGGTCAAGGGCATGTTGCCGCGTGACATCGTTGCCACCGGCGCGGAAATCATTCTGGGCAACACCTTCCACCTGTGGCTGCGTCCTGGCACCGAGGTGATCAAGGCGCACGGCGACTTGCACGATTTCATGCAGTGGAAAGGCCCGATCCTGACCGACTCCGGCGGCTTCCAGGTGTTCAGCCTGGGCGCGATGCGCAAGATCAAGGAAGAAGGCGTGACCTTCGCCTCTCCGGTCGATGGCTCGAAAGTGTTCATGGGCCCGGAAGAGTCGATGCAGGTTCAGCGCGATCTGGGTTCCGACATCGTGATGATCTTCGACGAATGCACGCCGTACCCGGCTGACGAAGACGTCGCCCGTGTGTCGATGGAGTTGTCGTTGCGCTGGGCTCAGCGTTCGAAAAACGCCCACGGTGAAAACACCGCGGCGCTGTTCGGTATCGTTCAGGGCGGCATGCACCAGGATCTGCGCATGCGCTCGCTGGAAGGTCTGGACAAGATCGGCTTTGACGGTCTGGCCATCGGTGGTTTGTCGGTGGGCGAACCGAAGCACGAGATGATCAAGGTGCTGGATTATCTGCCGGGCATGATGCCGGCTGACAAACCTCGTTACCTTATGGGCGTTGGCAAACCCGAAGATCTGGTTGAGGGTGTGCGCCGCGGTGTGGAGCTGTTCGATTGCGTGATGCCAACCCGTAATGCCCGCAAT
>NZ_JBIUWI010000081.1:0-17502 GCF_044743385.1 Pseudomonas sp. NPDC087639
CACGCCCCGGGGGGCCGAGAACGACACGAACGCAGACCCGAACGTAACCCGCCAGATTCAGGCCGCTGGCTCCGCCACTGCGCCACCTGCGCTGACTGAAGGCACCTCGAACCTGGGCCCGATGAGCCGCAAGATGAAGGACACCGAACTGGCGGCCTTCGAGCAGAAGTACGGCTACAAGCCAACCGCAATCCCGGTTGCCGTGGACGCCCTGGCTGTATTCGTACACAAGGACAACCCGATCCAGCACCTGACCATGGAACAGGTTGACGCGATCTTCTCGTCCACCCGTCTGTGCGGCGCCAAAGCCGACGTGAAAACCTGGGGTGAGCTGGGTGTAACCGGTGACCTAGCCAACAAGCCAGTGCAACTGTTCGGCCGTAACTCGGTATCCGGCACTTACGGCTACTTCAAAGAAGAAGCCCTGTGCAAAGGTGACTACAAGCCAAACGTCAACGAACAACCAGGTTCGGCTTCGGTCGTGCAGTCGATCAGCTCCTCGCTGAACGGCATCGGTTACTCGGGCATCGGCTACAAGACCGCTAGCGTGAAGACCGTGCCTCTGGCGAAGAAGGGCAGCACTGACTTCATCGAAGACACCGAAGAAAACGCCCTGAACGGCAAGTACCCGCTGTCGCGTTTCCTCTACGTTTACGTCAACAAAGCCCCGAACAAGCCTCTGGCCCCGCTGGAAGCCGAGTTCGTGAAACTGGTTCTGTCCAAACAGGGCCAGGAAGTTGTAGTCAAGGACGGTTACATCCCGTTGCCAGCCAAAGTCGCTGCCAAAGCACTGGCTGACCTGGGCTTGCAAGAAGGCGCTGCAGTCGTAAAGAAGTAACAAATTGAGTCCGGGGTGAACCCCGTCGGACTCAAGTGAAAGGCCGGATCTGCCCGCAGACCGGCCTTTTACACACCTCAAATTTTCGATCCTCTGCCAGCCCCGCTGGCGGTGGATTTGCTGCGTCACTGCACTGTCATCTTTCTGTCATACAGGATCGCTAGGGTGAGCGCATGAATGATCTGGCCAATTCCCAAATGACTACTAATCCTCCCAAGCGCATTGATTTCAATACGCCTGAGCTGCAACGCAAGCGCCGCATTCGCGCGCTCAAGGATCGCTTCACTCGCTGGTACGTCCTCGTTGGCGGTCTGGCGGTGCTGGCAGCCATCACCCTGATCTTCTTCTTCCTCGCCTACGTGGTCGCGCCGTTGTTCCAGGGCGCTGACCTGGAGGCGAAAGACTCGATCACTCCAGCCTGGATGCAGGACGCCGGCAAGCCGCTGATGATTTCGCTCGAAGAGCAGAATCAGGTGGCCATGCGCGTTTCCGACAAGGGCCAGGCATTGTTCTTCGATATCGACAGTGGCGCTGAACTGAAGCGCGTCGATCTGCCGCTGCCCGCCGGTGCAACCGTGACCTCCATTGGTGAAGACCAGCCAGGTCATCCGCTGGTTGCCGTGGGTCTGTCCAACGGTCAGGCGCTGGTGTTCCGTCACACTTATAAGGTCAGCTACCCCGACGGCAAGAAAACCATCACCCCGGCCATCGAATACCCGTACGGCGAGGCGCCAATCGCGCTGAACGAAGCGGGCGGTGCGCTGGAGCATGTCAGCCTCAACGCCACCGATACGACGCTGATGCTGGTGGGTTCGACCGGTTCGCAACTCAATGTGCTGTCGCTGACCAGCGAAGAAAACATGATGACCGGCGAAGTCACCAACGAGCAGAAGCGTATCGATCTGCCGCAAATGACTGAGCCGGTTAAAAACATCTTCGTCGACCCGCGTCAGCAATGGTTGTACGTGGTCAACGGTCGTGCCCAGGCGGACGTATTCAGCCTGCGCGACAAGAGCCTCAACGGTCGCTACAAACTGCTGGAAAACGCCGATACCGAAGTCACTGCGACCACACAGCTGGTGGGCGGTATCTCGCTGATCGTCGGTGACTCCAAGGGCGGCCTGGCCCAATGGTTCATGGCCCGCGACACCGATGGTGAGCTGCGTCTGAAGCAGATCCGCACCTTCCAGATGGGCACCACGCCGATCGTTGAAATCAGCGCCGAAGAGCGTCGCAAAGGCTTCGTTGCCCTGGATGCCAGCGGTAAGCTCGGCGTGTTCCACAGCACCGCGCACCGTACTTTGCTGGTTGACCAAGTGGTCGAGGGCCCGGGCCTGTTCGGTCTGTCGCCGCGTGCCAACCGCGTGATCGTCGAGTCTGGCGGCAAGCTGCAACCGTTGCTGCTCGACAACCCGCATCCGGAAGTTTCCTGGAGCGCGCTGTGGAGCAAGGTCTGGTACGAAAACTACGACGAGCCTAAATACGTCTGGCAATCGACCGCGGCCAACACCGACTTCGAACCAAAGCTGAGCCTGTCGCCACTGACCTTCGGCACCCTGAAAGCCGCGTTCTACGCGATGCTGCTAGCCGCGCCTCTGGCCGTTGCCGCCGCGATCTACACCGCGTACTTCATGGCCCCGGGCATGCGCCGCAAGGTCAAACCGGTGATCGAACTGATGGAAGCGATGCCGACGGTGATCCTCGGTTTCTTCGCCGGTCTGTTCCTCGCGCCGTATGTCGAAGGGCATCTGCCGGGCATCTTCAGCCTGCTGATGCTGCTGCCGATCGGCATTCTGGTCGCCGGTTTCGCCTTCAGCCGTCTGCCTGAGTCGATCCGCCTGAGAGTCCCGGATGGCTGGGAAAGTGCGCTGCTGATTCCAGTGATCCTGTTTGTGGGCTGGCTGTCGCTGTACATGAGCCCGTACATGGAGAACTGGTTCTTCGGCGGCGACATGCGCATGTGGATCTCCCACGACCTGGGCATCACCTACGACCAGCGCAACGCTCTGGTGGTCGGTCTGGCCATGGGTTTTGCGGTGATCCCGAACATCTATTCGATTGCCGAAGACGCCGTGTTCAGCGTGCCGCGTGGCCTGACCCTCGGTTCGCTGGCCCTCGGTGCCACACCGTGGCAGACCATGACGCGTGTGGTGATCCTGACCGCCAGCCCGGGCATCTTCTCGGCGCTGATGATCGGCATGGGCCGTGCGGTCGGTGAAACCATGATCGTGCTGATGGCCACCGGTAACACCCCGGTCATGGAAATGAACCTGTTCGAAGGCCTGCGCACCCTGGCCGCTAACGTCGCGGTGGAAATGCCGGAGTCGGAAGTCGGCGGCAGCCACTACCGCGTGCTGTTCCTCTCGGCGCTGGTGCTGCTGATGTTCACCTTCGTCATGAACACCCTGGCAGAACTGATTCGTCAGCGTCTGCGCAAGAAATACTCGTCGCTTTAAGCAAAGGTAGAAGTCTGTGAAACAGAACTCCCTGAAAGGATGGTTCAAGAGCGGCGCCCCGGGCGTCTGGATCAGCGGTGGCGCGGTGTCCATCGCGGTCATCATGACCATTGGCCTGCTGGCGGTGATTGCCGTGCGCGGTCTGGGTCACTTCTGGCCGGCGGATCTGATCCACGCCAGCTACGACGTACCGGGCCAGGCCCAGCACCTCGTGATCGGCGAAGTGGTACAGAAGGAAGAAGTGCCCCGTGCCCGCCTGAAAAGCGCTGGTTTGCCAGTGCCGGACGAAGGCCCGGAATTCATGACCCGCGAGCTGATCAAGGTCGGCAACCGTGACCTGAACGGCAACGACTTCACCTGGATCGTCGGCGAGTGGCTGACCAACCAGAAGACGCCGCCAGAGCTGATGGCGCTGGAGCGTCGCGAGTGGGGCAACTTCTACGGCTACCTGGTCAACGTCAAACAGGACGGCAAGGTCATCGCCGAAGGCGAAGCCGCATGGCCAGAGCTGCAAGCGCGGATCAACCGTGTGAACGGCCTCGCCGCGCAGCTCAAGTCGATGGAAAAAGTCGATATCGGCGCGATCAACGCAGGGCTGGAACGCATCCGTCTGCACGGTCGCAAGCTGGAACTGGAAGGCAAGCTCGACGCCACCGCGCAAGCGGACATGGAATCCGAGCGCGCCGAACTGAACGCCCGTTATCAGGACATCGAAGCGCGTCTGGCCGATCTGCATGCGCAGTTCAACCGCGATGCGCTGACGGCTCGCGATGCCAACGGTAAAGAGATCGAAATCGGTCTGGGCAAAGTGGTTCACGCTTACCAGCCGAACGACATGAGCACCTTCACCAAGGTCGGTTTCTACTTCAGCAAGATCTGGGAATTCCTCTCCGACGATCCGCGTGAAGCCAACACCGAAGGCGGGATCTTCCCGGCGATTTTCGGCACTGTGATGATGACCCTGATCATGGCGATGATCGTTACCCCGTTCGGCGTACTGGCGGCGGTGTACCTGCGTGAATACGCCAAGCAGAACACCCTGACGCGGATCATCCGTATCGCGGTGAACAACCTGGCGGGCGTTCCGGCGATCGTTTACGGCGTGTTCGGTCTGGGCTTCTTTGTGTACGTGTTGGGTGGTTCGGTCGACCGCTTGTTCTTCCCCGAAGCACTGCCGGCACCGACCTTCGGTACGCCGGGCCTGCTCTGGGCTTCGTTGACCCTGGCGTTGCTGGCGGTGCCCGTGGTGATCGTGGCCACCGAAGAAGGCTTGGCGCGGATTCCTCGCACCGTGCGTGAAGGCTCGTTGGCCCTCGGCGCGACCAAGGCTGAAACCTTGTGGAAGATTGTGATCCCGATGGCCAGCCCGGCCATGATGACCGGCATGATCCTCGCCGTGGCCCGTGCCGCCGGTGAAGTGGCGCCGCTGATGCTGGTAGGTGTGGTGAAACTGGCGCCGTCGCTGCCGGTGGATGGCAACTATCCGTACCTGCACCTGGACCAGAAGATCATGCACTTGGGCTTCCACATTTATGACGTCGGGTTCCAGAGCCCGAACGTCGAAGCCGCACGCCCGCTGGTGTACGCCACGGCGCTGTTGCTGGTGCTGGTGATTGCGACACTGAACCTGTCGGCCGTTTATATCCGTAACCATCTGCGCGAGAAGTACAAAGCGCTGGATAGCTGATTTCTTATGTAGGAGTGAGCCTGCTCGCGATGGCAACACCGCGGTTTCATAGACAAACCGCAGCGCCTGAATCGCGAGCAGGCTCACTCCTACAAAAAACCGAACCGAATTTGTTAGCACAGGGAGCCTCCCATGCAGCACGAAACACATAGCCACGGCATCAACATGTCTGCCTTGGGCCGCGACAAGCAGAGCCTGAATCTTGAACAGGAAACCGTGGCCATTGAAGTCCCGGGCCTGAACCTGTTTTACGGCGATAAACAAGCGCTGTACGACGTCAGCCTGAACATCCCGAAACAGCGCGTGACTGCCTTCATCGGCCCGTCCGGCTGCGGCAAGTCCACACTGCTGCGTACCTTCAACCGTATGAACGATCTGGTTGACGGCTGCCGCGTCGAAGGCGCGATCAACCTGTACGGCAACAACATCTATCGCAAAGGCGAAGACGTTGCTGAACTGCGTCGTCGCGTCGGCATGGTGTTCCAGAAGCCCAACCCGTTCCCGAAAACCATCTACGAAAACGTGGTTTACGGTCTGCGCATTCAGGGCATCAACAAGAAGCGCATCCTCGACGAAGCCGTTGAGTGGGCGTTGAAAGGCGCGGCACTGTGGGACGAAGTCAAAGACCGTCTGCACGAGTCCGCACTCGGTCTGTCCGGTGGTCAGCAGCAGCGTCTGGTGATCGCCCGCACCATCGCGGTTGAGCCGGAAGTGCTGCTGCTCGACGAACCGTGCTCGGCCCTCGACCCGATCTCGACCCTTAAGGTTGAAGAGCTGATCTACGAGCTGAAATCCAAGTTCACCATCGTTATCGTGACCCACAACATGCAGCAGGCGGCGCGGGTGTCCGACTACACGGCGTTCATGTATATGGGCAAACTGGTGGAATTCGGCGACACCGATACCCTGTTCACCAATCCGGCGAAGAAGCAGACCGAAGACTACATCACTGGTCGCTACGGCTAACAGTTGCGGGTTATTCACAGAATTTGATGCTGCGGCCCACCGCACCTTACCGGACGCTCCAAGGACGCCAACATGATTAGTAAAGAAGGCCTTACCCATCACATCTCCGCGCAGTTCAACGCCGAGCTTGAGGAAGTGCGCAGCCACCTCCTGGCCATGGGCGGGCTGGTGGAGAAGCAGGTCAACGACGCGGTGACCGCTCTGATCGAAGCCGACTCCGGTCTGGCTCAGCAGGTGCGCGAGATCGACGACCAGATCAATCAGATGGAACGCAACATCGACGAAGAATGCCTGCGCATTCTGGCCCGTCGTCAGCCGGCGGCGTCTGACCTGCGGCTGATCATCAGCATCTCCAAGTCGGTGATCGACCTTGAGCGCATCGGCGACGAAGCGACCAAGATCGCCCGTCGTGCCATTCAGTTGTGTGAAGAAGGCGAAGCGCCGCGCGGTTACGTCGAGGTTCGCCACATCGGCGACCAGGTGCGCAACATGGTTCGCGATGCGCTGGACGCGTTTGCCCGCTTCGACGCCGATCTGGCCTTGTCGGTGGCGCAGTACGACAAGATCATCGACCGCGAATACAAGACCGCCCTGCGTGAGCTGGCCACCTACATGATGGAAGACCCGCGCTCTATCTCGCGGGTCTTGAGCATTATCTGGGTGCTGCGTTCGCTGGAGCGCATCGGCGACCACGCGCGCAATATCTCGGAACTGGTGATCTATCTGGTGCGCGGCACTGACGTTCGCCACATGGGTCTCAAGCGCATGAAGGAAGAAGTTGAAGGCACAAGCGGCGAAACCGCTAATGTTCCGGGCGATGCTGACGATAAGTAAGATTGCCTGAGAAAAGCGCCCGGCCCTTTGGCCGGGCGTTTTTGTTAGGGGCTTTCGAATTAAAAAGCAGCACCCGCGAACGAAAAGTCCCGGCGTGACTGAAGATTGTTGGCAATGTGCCATCAGCAAAGCGGTATGCTTGCCGGGATTTTTATAGGGGTGTTGGATGAGCAAGATCAGTGTGTTGGTCGTGGACGATGCTTCGTTCATTCGTGACCTGGTGAAAAAGTGCCTGCGTAATTACTTCCCGGGGATCCGCACCGAGGACGCCGTCAACGGTAAAAAGGCTCAGGCCATGCTGGCCAAGGAAGCGTTCGACCTGGTTCTGTGCGACTGGGAAATGCCGGAAATGTCCGGCCTCGAACTGCTGACCTGGTGCCGCGAGCAAGACAATCTCAAGACCATGCCATTCGTGATGGTCACCAGCCGTGGCGATAAGGAAAACGTGGTGCAGGCGATTCAGGCCGGCGTTTCCGGCTACGTCAGCAAGCCGTTCACCAACGAGCAACTGCTGACCAAGGTCAAGCAGGCGCTGAACAAGGTCGGCAAGCTCGACACCTTGATGAACAGCGCGCCGACCAAGATGAACTCGGCATTCGGCAATGACTCCCTGAGCGCGCTGACCGGCGGCAAGCCTGCCGTGGTCGGTGGTGCGCCGGCGGCCGCTGCGGTCAACCCGTTCGCCAAGCCGGCTGTTGTCGCGCCGACACCAGCCGCTGCGCCGTCTCGTGGCTTGCTCAACAGCCCGCCAGTCAAAGCGTCAGCTGCCTCGGCAGCGCCTGCAGGTGGTCGTGGTCAAGGCCAGTTGCGCCTGCCAAGCGGCAATCAGCAGTGTGTGATCAAGGCCCTGAGCATCAAGGAAGCGCTGTTGGTGGTGAAGCGCACCGACACCCTGCCGCAGATCCTCGACAGCGCCGTGCTCGACCTGGAGCAGGGCGACAACGCCGAAATCGCCCGCCTCAACGGTTATCTGCACGCCATCGTCGCCTTTGAGCAGAAAGCCGACAGCGACTGGCTGCAACTGACCTTTCGTTTCGTCGACCAGGACGCACAGAAGCTCGACTACATCTCCCGCCTGATCGCCCGCGGCACGGCGCAGAAGCACTTCGTTCCCGGCGCTTGATCAAAGCTTTACGCTGATCGTTCCCACGCAGAGCGTGGGGACGATCATTTGAAACATCTGTCGACTAGCCTGGTCTGCTTCACCTGCTAGGCTCTTTCCCAGGCCTTACTTCGACAGACTCTTGCCCATGCTCGCGCGCCTGCTGTTTTTCTGTGGTCTTTTCATGGCCTCCACCTCGACTGTGGCCATGACCATTTACAAATCCACCGATGCCAACGGCGTGGTCTCGTACAGCGACCGTCCGAGCAAAGGCTCGCAGGTGTTCGTCTTTCAGGATCGGATGGTCGAACGCCTCGAGCGGCAGGTCTATCTCGACATCAAAAAGCAGAAGGGCGTCGACGTGGTGTTCGTGCGCAACGATCTGTATGCGCCGGTTGAGGTGGCACTGGCGTTTACCGAGATGAGCAATGTACGTGGCGCACCGGCTCAAACCATCCGCCGGGTGTTGCCGGCACGCAGCAATACGCGGTTAGCGTTGCTGAAGGCGATTACCGGCGGCAAACCGCTGGTGTATACGCCTCAGTTTCATTACGCCCTGGGTGACCCTGCCGGAACGGCTCAGGGCTATCGCTATCCACTGCCATGGCGTGGCGGACCGTTCCGCTTGAGTCAGGGCGCCGAGGGCCAATACAGCCATTACGGGCCGAAGAACAAATATGCGATGGACATCGCCATGCCGGTCGGCACGCCGATCATTGCCGCGCGGGCAGGGGTGGTAGTGAAAACCGAGAATTCGCAGAGCGGACGCGGTACCGACCCCTCCGGCAACTTCGTGCGGGTGCTGCACGATGACGGCACGATGGGCGTGTACCTGCATCTCAAGCAAGGGTCTGTAAGCGTGCGCGAAGGGCAGCGGGTGGTGGTGGGCAGCCCGTTGGCGCTGTCGGGCAACACCGGCAACAGCAGCGGCCCGCACCTGCACTTTGTGGTGCAGCGCAATACCGGGTTGGGGTTGGTGTCGATCCCGTATCAGTTCAACCAGCCGCTGGGGGCGTTGCCCAACTTTGCGTTGGGCAAGCAGTAGAACCGTTAGGGGGCCGCTGTGGAGGGGCTTTTGTGGTGAGGGGATTTATCCCCGATGGACGGCGCAGCCGTCCCAAAATCATTGAAGGCATTGAGTCAGGAGTTACGCTTTGCAGATTACAGGGCCGCTCCGCGACCCATCGGGGATAAATCCCCTCACCACAGAAGCGTCCTCCAAAACACCCATCAATCCAGCATCAACACCTTGGCCAGCACAATCTTCGGCCCTTTCATCTTCTTGATGATGATCCGCAGGCCTTCGACTTCCAGCACTTCTTCCTCTTCCGGCACCCGTTTCAGGGTTTCGTAGACCAGCCCGGCGAGGGTTTCGGCTTCGATGTGGTCAAGGTCGATACCCAGCAGGCGTTCAACCTTGAACAACGGCGTGTCGCCACGCACCAGTAGCTTGCCCGGTTGATAGGCGAGGATCCCGCGTTCAGCCTTGCGGTGTTCGTCCTGAATGTCGCCGACCAGCACTTCCAGCACGTCTTCCATGGTCAGGTAGCCGATGATGTTGCCGTCAGCCTCCTCGACCACGGCGAAGTGCGAACCGCCCTTGCGGAACTGCTCCAGCAACTGCGACAGCGGCATGTGCCGCGACACGCGCTCCAGCGGCCGGGTCAGTTCAGCCAGGTTGAACGACTCGGGAATGTGATCCAGCGCTGCCAGTTCCAGCAGCAGATCCTTGATGTGCAGCAGGCCGACGAACTCCTGACGTTCGCTGTCGTACACCGGATAACGGCTGAACTTGTGGCGACGGAACATCGCCAGGATTTCTTTCAGCGGGGCGTTGAATTCCAGAGTGATCAGGTCTTCCCGGGAGTTGGCCCAGTCGACCACTTCCAGTTCACCCATTTCCACCGCCGAGGCCAATACGCGCATGCCTTGGTCGCTCGGGTCCTGGCCACGGCTGGAGTGCAGGATCAGTTTCAGTTCTTCGCGGCTGTAATGGTGTTCGTGGTGCGGGCCGGGTTCACCTTGGCCTGCGATACGCAAAATGGCGTTGGCGCTGGCGTTGAGCAGGTAAATCGCCGGGTACATCGCCCAATAGAACAGATACAGCGGCACCGCTGTCCACAGCGACAGCAACTCGGGTTTGCGGATCGCCCATGACTTCGGTGCCAGCTCGCCGACGACGATGTGCAGGTACGAAATCACGAAGAACGCAGCGAAGAACGACACGCCTTTGATCACTTCGGGCGACTGCACGCCAACGCTTTCAAGCAATGGCTCGAGAATGTGCGCAAACGCCGGTTCACCAACCCAGCCCAGACCAAGAGAGGCGAGGGTGATGCCGAGCTGGCACGCCGAGAGGTACGCATCGAGCTGACTGTGGACGGTGCGCAGGATGTGTCCGCGCCAGCCGTTCTGTTCAGCGATGGCCTCGACCCGGGTCGAGCGCAGTTTGACCATGGCGAATTCCGCCGCAACGAAAAAGCCGTTGAGCAAAACCAGGATCAGAGCAAAAAGGATCATGCCGAAATCGGCGAAAATTGTAGCGAGGGACAAGCCAGGGGAAGGGTCCATGATGGAGTTTTGCGGGTTCCGTGTGATTCGTAAGAGAGAAGAAGTCGCGCCTGAAAGGCAGGCGCAAGTCCGCCAATGTAGCGGCTGACTGGGCGATTGCCTAGTGGCGCGTGCCGGCCGGTATCACTCGGCTGCGCTGATCGCCCGTGCCTGAGCCACCTGAGCCGGGGCGAAATGGCAGGTGAACGTGCTGCCATGACCGGGCACGCTGCTGATTTCCATGCGTGCACGGTGGCGCAACAAGACGTGTTTGACGATGGCCAGGCCTAGGCCGGTGCCTCCGGTGTTGGAGTTGCGGCTAGAGTCGACGCGGTAGAAGCGCTCGGTCAGGCGCGGCAGGTGTTTGCTGTCGATGCCGATTCCCGAGTCCTGCACGCTCAGGTGCGCGCCATGTGCGTCACCCCACCAGCGAATGCGGATATTGCCCTCGGCCGGGGTGTACTTCACCGCGTTGAACACCAGATTGGAGAACGCACTGCGCAGTTCCGCCTCGCTGCCCTTGAGCAACAGGCTGGCGTCGGCTTCAAGAGTGATGCGTTGGTTTTTCGACCCGGACAATTGCTGCGCGTCGCTCGTGATCGATTGCAACAGCGTGTCGATCTGTATCGGTTGGTTGTCGGACGGATAATCGGTGGCTTCCAGCTTAGCCAGCAGCAGCAAGTCATTGAGCAGCGTCTGCATGCGTCCGCCCTGTTGCTGCATCTGCTGCAAGGCGCGGCTCCAGCGCGGGTTCACTTCCTCAACGTTGTCGAGCAGGGTTTCCAGATAGCCGCAGATCACCGTCAGCGGCGTGCGCAGTTCGTGGGAGACGTTGGCGATGAAGTCTTTGCGCATCTGTTCCAACTGATGAATACGCGTGACGTCGCGCACCAGCATCAAGTGTTCATTGTTGCCGTAGCGGGTCAGGTACAGCTGAATACGCACGCGATCGTTGGTTGGCGAGGGGATTTCCAGCGGCTCGGCGTAGCTGTCCTGTTCGAAGTATTCCTTGAAGCGCGGATGCCGTACCAGGTTGGTCACCGGTTGGCCGCTGTCTTGCGGGGTCTTGAGGCCGAGCAGGGTTTCGGCGGCGCGGTTCCACCATTCCAGATTGCCGTCGCTGTCGAGCATGATCACCGCGTCTTTCAGCGCGGCGGTGGATTCCTGCACCCGGTCGATCACTGCTTGCAGGCGTCCGCGCACCCGTTGGTCGCGGCGTTGCAGGTGATAGATGCTGTCGAACACTTCGCCCCACAGGCCATAGCCATCGGGCGGAGCTTCATCGGGTTGGTGTAGGCGCAGCCATTCGTGCAAACGCAGCAATTGCTTGAGCGTCCAGGCCAGGTAAATACCCAGGCCCGCCGCGAGGCTCCAGCCGTAATAGCCGGTGATCAGGCCGATCACCAGACAGGCGGTGACCAGCAGCAGCATGTGGCGAATCAGGGTGCCATGCCAGTTTTGATTCACGGAAATTACAGTCCTTGTCAGCGAGTCTGGCGGTCGGGTCAGGCCTTGGTGGAAAACCGGTAGCCAGTGCCGCGCACGGTTTGTACCAGATTTTCGTAGGCGTCGCCGAGAGCCTTGCGCAGGCGTCGGATGTGCACGTCGACGGTGCGCTCTTCAACGTAGACGTTGCCACCCCAGACCTGATCCAGCAACTGGCCACGGGTGTAGGCGCGTTCCTGGTGGGTCATGAAGAATTGCAGCAGACGGTATTCGGTCGGGCCCATTTCGGCAGGCTTGCCGTCGATGGTCACGCGGTGGCTGATCGGGTCGAGCAGCAGGCCACCGACTTCGATCGGCGCTTCGCCATCGGTCGGACCGGCGCGGCGCAGCACGGCTTTGAGGCGTGCAACCAGTTCACGCGGGGAAAACGGTTTGGTGATGTAGTCGTCGGCGCCGACTTCCAGGCCCTGGATCTTGTTGTCCTCTTCGCCCTTGGCGGTGAGCATGATGATCGGGATGTCTCCGGTCAGCTCATCACGCTTCAAGCGGCGGGCCAGCTCGATGCCGGAGGTGCCGGGCAGCATCCAGTCGAGCAGGATCAGGTCCGGTTTGCGGTCGACGATGATGGCGTGCGCCTGCTGCGAGTTCTCCGCCTCGAGGCAGTCATAGCCGGCCATCTCCAACGCAACGGCGATCATTTCGCGAATGGGCGCTTCGTCGTCGACGATCAGAATGCTCCTGCCAACCATGCCTTAATCCTCTTGTCATTTAACTGTCTTGCGCCGCATTAGATAACGGAATTATTGCAGTCGTGTGACAGTATTTTAGTCGCCCGGCGGTGGGAGGGATCCTGAACTAAGCTTTAAGTCCGAATCCTGACAACCGCAAAAGAAGGTTTCCATGACTCAGATGACTGCTTGCTTCAAAGGTTTGCTGCTTGCCGCCGCCCTGACACTGCCCGGACTGGCGATGGCAGCAGAACCGGCCATGATGAAAGACGGCATGATGGTCGATCACAAAGGCATGACCGTTTATACGTTCGACAAAGACGCTGGCGGCAAGTCGATGTGCACCGGTGAATGCGCGAAAAACTGGCCACCGATGATGGCGCCGGCGGATGCCACGGCTGAGGGCAAATGGAGTGTCATCAAGCGCGATGACGGCATGATGCAGTACGCCTACGACGGCAAGCCGCTGTACACGTTCGTGAAGGATGAAAAACCTGGAGAAAAGAAAGGCGACATGATGAAAGACATGTGGCACGTCGTGCATATGTCGCAGAAATAACTGCGATTCCCTGTGGGAGCGAGCAAATTCGCTCCCACAGGTTTTGCGGATTAGCGCAACGCGTAATCCAGCACAATCCCCACAAAAATCGCCAACCCGGCCCAGTGGTTGTGCAAAAACGCCTGGAAGCAACGCATCCGGTCCTTGCTTCGGGTGTACCAGAACTCCCACGCGTAACATCCGGCGGCCACCAGCAGACCGAGATGGAACCAGATCCCCAGTTCGAACTTCGACCCCGCCAGCAACAGACAGCCCAGCGACAGCGCCTGTAAGGTCAAAATGATCACCCGATCCGCCTCGCCAAACAGAATCGCCGTGGATTTCACGCCGATCTTCAAATCGTCATCCCGATCGGTCATCGCGTAATAGGTGTCGTAACCCACCGTCCACAGCAGGTTGGCGATCCACAGCAACCACGCGGCGGCGGGCACTTCGCCGGTCTCGGCGGTGAACGCCATCGGCATGCCCCAGGAAAACGCCGCGCCCAGCACCACTTGCGGGTAATAGGTGTAGCGCTTCATGAACGGATAGGTGAACGCCAGCGCCAGGCCGCCCAACGACAGCCAGATCGTCGGCGCGTTGGTGCACAGCACCAGCAGGAAACTCACGCCCATCAGGATGGCGAAGAACACCAGCGCCTCTTTCGAGCTGATCTTGCCGCTGGCCAGCGGCCGTTGCGCGGTGCGTTTGACGTGGCCGTCGACCTTGCGGTCGGCCCAATCGTTAATCACGCAGCCACCGGCGCGGGTCAACACCACGCCGAGGACAAAAATCACGACGTTGGCCAGCGACGGCGAACCTTTGCCAGCAATCCACAAGGCCCACAAGGTCGGCCATAGCAACAGGTAAATGCCGATCGGCTTGTCCATGCGGGTCAACTGAATGAAGTCCCAGGCGCGCGGGTTCAAGCGGTTCAGGGACTTGAGCAGGCTCTGGTACATCAGCAGTTCTCCGGATGGGCGCGGGCGGCGTGCCACAGGCTCGGCAGGAAGATTTCGGCGACCAGTACGCTCAGTGCGCCTCGGTCGAAACGTGAACGACGGCCCCACAGCTCAGGGGCGCGAGAGGCTTGCGGCAGCCAGACTTCGGGGTAGCGACAGACTTCGATGGCGCGGCGCTGGAAGGCATGATCGCAAAACAGCAGTTCACCCAGCGAGCGGCTACCCAACTCATCCATGTGCAAACCGTCGCCCTGCAAGGCGCTGCGCGAGGCCACGCTGCGGGCGAACACCCAGGCCTCGCCATGGCCACGCAAATACACCTCACGCACCCAGCCTTCACTGCCTTCGGCCAGATCCAGCGCGGAGCATTCGTCCGTGCGCAAAGTGTCCCAGCCTTCGAACAGTGGCGTGACGCTGAAGCCATCGTTGGACAGACGAGTCAGGCGGCGAGTCAGGGAACCTTCGTCGAACAACCAGTCGAGGGTCGACGAATCGGGGAGGGGCGTCAGTCGGCTTTGAGTCAGCCAGAGCGGGGCCGGGCAGGCATTTGAATGTTGCACAATGAGTCATTATTGGCCGCAAATGAGGCGGCGAGCTTACCATGGCGGGCCGCGAGATTGATTGATCCGGGAAGCCGTTGCGCCGAACAGGCTTGCATCTGCCCGGCACCATCAGTACAAAACGCGCTGAGCCGGATGGCAGAGCACCACCCATCGACCGTTCGCGCCGACAAAAGCCTGAAACCTGAGGAAGTACCTGAATGAAAAAGTGGCAATGCATCGTCTGCGGCCTGATCTATAACGAAGCCGACGGCTGGCCGGATGACGGCATCGCACCGGGCACCCTGTGGCAGGACGTGCCGGAAGACTGGCTGTGCCCGGACTGCGGCGTCGGCAAGATGGACTTCGAAATGATCGAAATCAACTGAGCAAACCCAAGGAGTAAGGCATGAACGCACCTGTCGTAATCATCGGCACCGGGCTTGCGGGCTATAACCTGGCCCGGGAGTTTCGCAAGCTCGATAGCGAAACCCCGCTGCTGCTGATTACCGCCGATGACGGCCGCTCTTACTCCAAGCCAATGCTTTCCACCGGTTTCGGCAAGAACAAGGACGCCGATGGCCTGAGCATGGCCGAACCGGGCGCCATGGCCGAGCAGTTGAAGGCCGAAGTGCGCACTCATACGCGCATCAGCGGCATCGATGCCGGCCACAAGCGCCTGTGGATCGGCGAAGAAGCGGTGTACTACCGCGACCTGATCCTCGCCTGGGGCGCGGAAACCGTGCGTGTGCCGATTGAAGGCGATGGCGCGGATCTGGTGTTCCCGATCAACGATCTTGAAGACTACGCACGCTTTCGCATCGCAGCGGCCGGCAAGCGTCGTGTGCTGCTGCTCGGCGCCGGGCTCATTGGTTGTGAATTCGCCAACGACTTGATCCTCGGTGGCTACGAAGTGCAACTGGTCGCGCCGTGCGAGCAGGTCATGCCGATGTTGCTGCATCCAGCGGCCGCAGCAGCGGTGCAGTCCGGGCTGGAAAGCCTTGGCGCAAAATTCCACCTCGGCCCGGTGCTGACCCGTCTGCACAAGGTCGCCGACGGCCTGGAAGCGCATTTGTCCGACGGTCAGGTCATTCCCTGCGACGTGGTGGTCTCGGCCATCGGCCTGCGCCCTCGCATCGATCTGGCGGCGGCTGCCGGCGTGCAGGTCAATCGCGGCGTCGTGGTCGACCGGCATTTGAAGACCTCACACGCCAACATCTACGCCCTGGGCGATTGCGCCGAGGTCGACGGGCTGAATTTGCTGTACGTGATGCCCCTGATGAGCTGTGCGCGAGCGCTTGCCCAAACGTTGGCGGGGAACCCGACAGCGGTGAGCTACGGCCCGATGCCGATCACTGTGAAAACCCCGGTGTGCCCGCTGGTGGTTTCGCCACCGCCACGGGGCAGCGAAGGTCTCTGGACAGTCGAAGGGCAGGGCGCCGACATCAAGGCGCTGTGTCATGGCACCGATGGTCAGTTGCTCGGATATGCCCTGACTGGCGCGGCCGTCATGGAAAAACTCGCCCTGAACAAACAGCTTCCTGCCCTGCTGGCGTAAATACCGGTCGTTCTGTCGGAATCACCCCGCTTTTGCCCCTACAAAGGTCGCGGGGAGACTGGCGCCGCCGGTATCCGCGTGCCATCCTCACTCCCGTCTGCCGCAGAGTAGAGCCTGCGGCGCCTTGGGCGCTGTTCCAACGAGAACAGCACGGACATAACAACAAAAAACCGTCAAAGGGGCTTCACTAATGCGTAAACCAGAACTCGCCGCTGCAATCGCTGAAAAAGCAGATCTGACCAAAGAACAGGCCAACCTCGTGCTCAACGCCGTTCTCGAAGAAATCACCGGCGCTCTGCACCGCAAGGACAGCGTCACGCTGGTGGGCTGCGGCACCTTCCTGCAACGCCACCGCGGCGCCCGCACCGGCAAAAACCCGCAAACCGGTGAACCGGTGAAAATCAAGGCCAGCAACACCGTTGCGTTCAAGCCAGGCAAATCGTTGAAAGACAGCGTTAATCCGTAATTGCGGCGAACTCCCTGAATAACGGGGAGAAGCGCAATGAAAAAATGGGCATACCGATTGCGGTCGGGTGCCCATTTTTTATGGATGTTGAGTTATCCGGAGATACGGTTTTTGTCCAGGTGTTAATACGCATTGGGTATTTGTTGCATTTGATAGCTATCGACTCGCCTAAATAATGACGGGATGCTCTATATATAAAGCCATCATAGTGATGGCACTTTTTTAAGTGCCTGTTGTCCATCTGCGTTTTGTTGAAACAATACCGAAATCTTTCGGAATCATCCTACAGCCAGATTTTTCAAAACTTGTCATGCTCTGCGCCGTTCCACTCAGGCGTTTTTTCGCGTGGTGAGCGGGAATTGGAACGAGCGCTCTAAATCGGGGTTTTCAGGTTGTCTCCACGCGTGCGTGGATATAAAGAAGGTATCGGGGATTCCCTGACTGAATATAGGGAAACCTCCTACAACAAATAAAGAACACTTCGTCTTGTTGTTTAACCAGATGCTTGCTAGTGGCCATCATAGTGATTACGATGCGCCCACTTGTAAGAGCACAACTCAATTGGATGAGCCGCTTCACCGCTCTTCGATACTGTCCCGCGCCGCTGTACTTCCAATAGGCGCATGACGTTATCCAAATCAAAGGCCATGGATGTCCTACTCAAGCAAACTTTCCGCCCATTACCTCGAACTCGCTAAAGTCTCTGTTTCCAAAGAGAATTTTGCGGGCGAAGACGTTCGTTTTTCGAGCGAATTCGAGGCGCGTTATTTAGAGCTTGGATTAGGGTATTAGTTTCTGGATTGGGGTATTTTTGTGTGGTTGAATTTTCTTT
>NZ_JBIUWI010000081.1:17512-19016 GCF_044743385.1 Pseudomonas sp. NPDC087639
ATCGAGGCTCTTGAAAGCGAGCTGGCCAAAGCCTCGTCGATGCACGAAAGCGGGCAGATCGACTGGCTGAAAATTCGCGAAAACAGCGAAAACCTCCTGCGTACCCAATCCAAGGATTTGCGTGTCGGCGCCTGGCTGACCTGGTCGCTGTACCAGCGTGAATCCTTCCCCGGGCTGCTGGCCGGTCTCGGATTGCTGCACCATCTGTCGGAAAACAACTGGGCCGACGTTCACCCGCTCAAACCCCGCACCCGTGCTGCCGCCATTGGCTGGCTGGTGCCGCGTCTTGAGCAGGTCATCACCGAAAACATCGCGATCAAAGAGCAGTTGCCGATGTTCCGGCAGCTCTCCGAGCATCTGGCTGGCCTCGACGCTGCCTGCACCGAACATCTGGGTGATGACGCGCCGCTCCTGCTGCCGCTCTCCCGTCGCCTGAAAACCATGATCCAGCGCGCTTCCGACAACCAGCCGGCACCCGGGGTAGTGGGCGCGGCGGTGGCGCAGGTCAAGCAGGCCGCGAGCCAGTTGCTCACCCCCGGCGCACCGATCGACAACGAAAAAGACGCCCACAAGGCACTGCGCGCCCAGCAGGAAAGCGCGCGGCCGCTGTGCGCCTGGTGGCTCAAGCAGAAAGCCACCGACCTGCGCGCCCTGCGCCTGAATCGCACGCTGCTGTGGATGACCATCGACGCGGTACCCGAACGCAACGCCGAGCAGATCACCGTGCTGCGCGGTCTGCCGGTCGACAAGCTCAAGCAATATCAGGATCGCTTCGATCAGGGCAAATACGCTGATCTGCTGGTGGAACTGGAGGCGAGCCTGGCGAAGGCGCCGTTCTGGTTCGATGGCCAGCGAATGGTCTGGGAGTGTCTCCAGAACCTCAACGCCGAGTTGGCAATGCGCGAAGTGGAAATCCACTTCGCGCTTTTGGTTCAGCGCCTGCCCGGCATCATCGAATGTCGTTTCCATGACGGCGCGCCGTTTGCCGATCCGTCCACCCGGGCGTGGATCGCCGGCAATGTCATGCCGCACCTGCAAAGCGCCAGCGCGCCGCGCAAGGTCGAAACCGAAGACGTTCAGACGCAGCCAGCCTGGGAAAAGGCCCTCGAAGAAGTCTTGCCGCTTCTGCGCAAGGAAGGCCTCAAGCCTGCCGTGCAGATCCTCAAGCAAGGCCTGCAGTCGGCCCACGGTGGACGCGAGCGCTTTTTCTGGCAGTTCGCGCTCGCCCGGCTGTGCTTCATGGCCAAGAAATACGAACTGGCCAAGAACCAGCTCGAAACACTCGATCAGACATTACAGGACTCAGGCCTGCACGCCTGGGAGCCCGATCTTGCATTGGAAGTGCTGCACCTGCTGCATAGCTGCTGCGAGTTGTTGCCGCAGAACCATGCAGTGCGTGAACGCAAGGAAGAGATTTATCGCAGGCTGTGCCACCTCGATCTCGATGGGGTCCTCGAATAGGCCCCAGGGCCTCGCCCGCACGGGGGCGAGCCCGGGGCAGAGA
>NZ_JBIUWI010000081.1:19026-20236 GCF_044743385.1 Pseudomonas sp. NPDC087639
AGAGATTGAACTGCCGCTGAAACTGCTGGCAATCGGTGACTACACCCACCGCAAGGACGAGCGCAAGATCGAAGATCGCAAGCCGATCAGCATCGACAAGATGACCTTCGACGAAGTGCTGGCCAAGCAAGAGCTCAGCCTGACGATGAACGTGCCGAACCGTCTGCAGGAAGAAGGCAGCACTGAAGAGTTGGGCGTGCAACTGCGCGTCAATTCGATGAAGGACTTCAACCCGGCCAGCCTGGTCGAGCAAGTGCCTGAGCTGAAAAAGCTGATGGAACTGCGTGACGCGCTGGTAGCCCTCAAAGGCCCGCTGGGTAACGCACCTGCTTTCCGTAAAGCCATCGAAGGCGTGCTCGCCGACGACGAATCCCGCGGTCGCGTACTCGGTGAGCTGGGCCTGAACGCCGCAGCCACCGACGCCTGAACCCAGCAGCCAAGGAAGCCAACACAATGAGCACTAGTGCAGCACAAGAGAAAGGCGCCGCGAGCGGCGAGTACAGCATTCTCGACAGCATCATCGCCGAAACCCGCCTGACGCCGGACGACGAAGCCTACGACATCGCCAAGCGCGGTGTGTCGGCCTTCATCGAAGAGCTGCTCAAGCCGCAGAACAACGGTGAGCCGGTCAAGAAAGCCATGGTTGACCGCATGATCGCCGAGATCGATGCCAAGCTCAGCCGTCAGATGGACGAAATCCTGCACCACCCGGACTTCCAGTCGCTGGAATCGGCATGGCGTGGTTTGCAGTTGCTGGTCGATCGCACCAACTTCCGCGAAAACATCAAGATTGAAATCCTCAACGTCTCCAAAGACGACCTTCTGGACGATTTCGAAGATTCGCCGGAAGTCATGCAGTCGGGCCTGTACAAGCACATCTACACCGCTGAATACGGCCAGTTCGGTGGTCAGCCGGTTGGCGCGATCATTGCCAACTACTACATGTCCCCAAGCTCGCCGGACGTGAAACTGATGCAGTACGTTTCCAGCGTAGCCTGCATGTCCCACGCGCCGTTCATCGCTGCGGCCGGTCCGAAATTCTTCGGTCTGGAAAGCTTCACCGGCCTGCCGGATCTGAAAGATCTGAAAGACCACTTCGAAGGCCCGCAATTCGCCAAATGGCAGAGCTTCCGTACCTCGGAAGACTCCCGCTATGTTGGTCTGACTGTGCCGCGTTTCCTGCTGCGTAACCCGTACGACCCGGAAGAAA
>NZ_JBIUWI010000082.1:0-19960 GCF_044743385.1 Pseudomonas sp. NPDC087639
CACTTCGTGCGCAACCGCTCCGAGCAGTTCGAAGCGCGTGTGGCGATGGTTCAGGTTCAGGAGTCGAACTCGATCTTCCTGCAGGGCATGGCCGGTTCGCGTATGCCGATCGCCATCGCTCACGGTGAAGGTCATGCCGAGTTCTCCAGCGAAGAAGCATTGCTGGAAGCGGATCTGTCGGGTTGTGTGGCGATGCGTTTTGTCGACAACCATGGCAAGGTCACTGAATCGTATCCGGCCAACCCGAACGGTTCGCCGCGCGGGATTACCGGTCTCACCAGCCGTGATGGCCGTGTGACGATCATGATGCCGCACCCGGAGCGTGTGTTCCGCGCCGTGCAGAACTCGTGGCGTTCGGAAGACTGGAACGAAGACGCACCTTGGATGCGTATGTTCCGTAATGCTCGTGTGTGGGTTAACTAAGCGTCGTGTACAAGCTTGGGTTTTTTGTTCCTGACAGTCATGTCGAGGTGGTCAAAGGGGCCGTGTTCGCTGCCGGTGGTGGGCGGATCGGTGACTATGACCACTGTGCTTGGCAGGTGCTTGGGTCTGGCCAGTTTCGGCCTTTGGATGGCAGTCAGCCGTTTATTGGTGAGGCGGGGCAGGTCGAGCGGGTTGAGGAATGGAAGGTGGAGCTTGTGGTGGCGGATGAGTTGATCGTGGCTGTTGTGGCGGCGTTGAAGCTCAGTCATCCGTATGAGACGCCGGCTTATGAAGTGTGGCGGCTGGAGGATTTCTGATCTTTCTGCCGCTGGAATGAGAAGCCCGCAGATGAGTGATTGTCTGCGGGTTTTTTGTTGCCGACGATTTGGTGGGCGACTTCATTCAACTGTGGGAGCTGGCTTGCCAGCGATGGCGCCCTTATAGGCGACCATGTTCTGGCTGGCTGTGTGAATATCTGTTTCTTCGGTTGCTGCGGCTTACGGTTTCGCCCTTACGGCGACTCACTTTTTTTACAAACGCCTAAATAAAGTAAGCAAAAAAACGCTTGCCCCAACGTCCGGCCCACTCGCTAACGCTCGGGGTTCCTTCGCTCCGGGTTTCATCCGGGGGCATCGCCTCCGGTTTGCTTCGCTGCACCTCCTCTCGATGAGTTCGACTTCGTCGAACGGCGCTGCGCGCCTACCCCCCGGATGAATCCCTCCACTCAGCCTGCCGACGGGGCCTGTGGATCAAGATCAAGAGCTGCAGCCGAGCTAACGCTCATCCTGTTGAGTGGTGAGGAGCGGGAGCGAGTTGGGGGTGCTGCTTTGCTTGCCAGCGAAGGCGGTTAGAGCGTGACGAAGCTATTCAGCAGGCTTCGCGTTTTCGTTATCCAGATACTCATCCAGGGTTAAGTCGTTGTCCCCGTCCTTGTTGTATTCCTTCCAAACCAACTCTCTCAGCGATTTGGCATAGCCTTTGGTGCCTTTGGCGAACTCTTCGAAAGTAAGGACTCCGTCCTTGTTTGCGTCCAGATTTTCGTAGGTTTTTTTCAGATGCTTTAGTTGTTTTTCGTCCGTCATTTTGTCAGCCATGTCGCAGCCATCCTTTACGAATTAAGTGCAGGGTTATCGAGGCTACGACATAAAAACTGCCTGATTCAGTCAACGTAATAACGTCGGTCGAGGCGGTCAACTGTCAGACCTGACAGTTGACAGTGCCGACAATGTGGGGGCGATTTCATTCCTGAATGCACTGGCTCACGTGTAGGAGCTGCCGAAGGCTGCGATCTGTTGATCCTGCTTTTGATGTTGAAACGTCAAAGTCAAAAGATCGCAGCCTTCGGCAGCTCCTACACGAGGGAGGCGATTCGCGTTGTTTAACTGGATGTGAGATCACCAGAACCTTCCCACAAGGTTTTCAGGTTGTCCGTCGGACGTCGGATCTTTAGTCTTTGGCTGTCACCGCAAATCGGTGATCGGGTGTGAGAACCCGGTAAGAGGTTTTAATCAAACGTCAGTAGCACCATAATCGCCGCCAGCTTATTTGCTGCCGGCAATGTTCTATGGCGGCTGTGTGCGGGCGGACTTCGGTTCGGCCGGGTTGATCTCTTACCGGTTTCTCACTCCGCACATAGCTGCCACCTCTTCGTCGCGTGAGAAACGACCAGTGATGGCTTCAATCATTTGATTAGAGATCATTGCAATGACCAAGCCCGTACCCGATCCACCCGAAACCAAAACCCCACTCGAAGAAGCCCTCCGCGCCGAAGACCAGGCCCGAAACCGCGAAGCCATCAAACGCGCCCTCGACTTCTACCTGTGCCCCGAACCCGCAAAACCCCGCCGACCAAGCACCATGTTCATGGTCTGCCCCGAAGTCGATACCGAAAGCTTGCTCGCCCACGCCTGCGAATCTCTAGCTTCGGCAAGCACCGCCGCCAGCAACTTCGCCAATGAGCTAAACGGTTCGCAACGCAGCACGGCACTAGGCATCCAGCAAATCGTCATGCTCGCCGAACTGGCTGTCAGCCGGGCACTGGATCGAGTCGACCCACAAACCTGACGACCGCGTCATCGTTCATCGCCAGCCGGTTGGCTCCCACAGTTGAAACGCATTCCCCTGTGGGAGCCGGCTTGCCAGCGATGAGGCACTGACAGGCGTCAGACGAGTTTCAGAGCGTCAGCAAACTCGGGAATTTTCCTACCAATCTTTCAGGTTGTCCCTCGGAAGTCGCATCCATACCTTGATCTGTCTCTGGCAAACAGCGAGCTGGGTAACGGGCTGTATCGCGTGAGCCATCGACATGACTTTGAGGTTCAAAAATGGAATTGCTACCTGTGGTCACTCCCCGCATCAACGCGAATACTGCCTTGGGAAAGGCATTGGTTTCGATGTTCAAATCAGTCGAAGCAGAATTGAGGCAGGAAAATGCCGATCCGGGTGCAGTCAAAATCATCGTCTTTGGTGGTTGCGCCGTACATCTCTACACAAATCATCGTGTTTCCGTGGATGTCGATGCGGAGATTTATGAAGCTTGCCTTCCGCCAGGGTTCGACCTTCAAGCGCTTCTTGCTCAAGTCCCGGAGCCTTTTATCGACGAACGCTCCGCTCGAGTGATGGAGCTGAACTACGACCTTCAGTACAACACAAGTTTTGGCCCGATCCATGAAGACTACTGGGCGCGAAGTATTCCCATGACTGAGTTTCCGGAGACGTCCCCGCTCCAGATTCACATCGCTGCTCCGGTGGATATTGCAATTACAAAACTTGGCAGGGCTACCGATCACGACGTTGCGGACATCAAGGCGCTTCTTAGGGCCGGTTTCATTCTGGCGAGTGATTTCCGGTGTCTGGCATTGCAAGCAATTGATGTATATGTTGGCAACAAAGAGCAACCTGCCTCAGTGCTCACCAATATCTTGCAGGACTACCTGGAGGAACCAGATGTCGAACTCTCTTGATGATCATGTCCTCTCTTCGGCATTGGATACGTTGGTCAGAAGACCGCTGGATCAAGCCGATGGGACAGCGCTGGTCAATGCAGCCAAAGAGGTCTGGTATTCAACATCCGATCTTGAGAGTGAGATATCAACATTTCTCAAATTTCACAGCGATGAAGTCGAGCTGCGCCGAGCGGCTTATCTACTGGAGCGATTTACTCGTTTCGCATGTGTATCGGATAGCCGCGTGTCGGAAACGCTCCATGCACTCGAGCTTTTCGCCGCCAAAACACCCAAGCAACACGTCGTTTCTCAACCCGCTGTTTTATTACGCAATCGTCGCGACGAGTTGGCGGTTGCTTGGGGTTTGACGGAAAGTCTGGGTTTGAAGGTTCAGGCGCTCATGCCGTACCAGACTCGGCATTACGAGGCGGAACAGCGCGCAAGAATGTCCTGAACTTGAGCTGCATGAAAAACCCGGCCAACGCCGGGTTTTTTGTATCAGTTGTTTCGAGTAGAGCCTGATGTAAAGGCTCAGACCTTGGCACTGACCTCGCTGCGATTGACCAGCGCCTCAATCGCCCCACTCAAACCCGCAGCCTTGTCCCCCACCAACAAATGCCAAACGCCACCTTCCAACTGGCTGACACCCTGACATCCCAGTTCTTTCAACTGCGCCTCGGACAGCGCCTTGCCATCCGCCAGCAGCAAGCGAATCCGGCTCATGGCGATGCAATCGAGTTGCAGCACGTTGTCGCCGCCACCCAGCGCATTCAGCCATTGCTGAGCTTCAGAACCCGCCATCACAACCGCTTTCGGTTCATCGGCAACCGCAACAGGCTCGGCAAGAACCGCACGCCCCAACGCCGGCATCGCCAGGCGAATCTCATCTGCAATGCTGTCAGCCATCGGCCCGACCACCACCTGCAAACTGCCACCCTTGCCCGGGCGCACGACTGCCATTGCGCCGAGCGCTTTCAGATCTGCATCGGATGCTTTGTTGCGATCGACCATCTCCAGTCGCAGACGGGTAGTGCAGGCGCCAACGGTCAGCAGATTCTCCGCACCACCGAGGGCTTTGATGTAGGCCCCGGCTCGTTGGTTTTCGGTGAGGACGGCTTTCTCAGCGGTCGCCACATCCTCACGCCCCGGCGTTTTCAGATTGAAGCGACGAATACAGAAATCAAACACCACGTAATACATAACCGCGTACGCCAGCCCGACAGGGACCACCAGCCAGCCGTTGGTGGACTTGCCCCAGCCCAGCACCATGTCGATAAACCCGCCAGAAAACGTAAAGCCCAAATGGATGTTCAGCGCATTGGTAATCGCCATCGACAACCCGGTCAGCAGCGCGTGCAGCAGGAACAGCAATGGCGCCAGAAACATGAAGGCGAATTCGATTGGCTCGGTCACGCCGGTCAGGAATGAAGTCAGGGCCATCGACAGGAAGATCCCGCCCATGACCTTGCGCCGCTCCGTCAGCGCGTTGCGGTACATCGCCAGGCATGCGGCGGGGAGGCCGAAGATCATCATCGGGAACATGCCGGTCATGAACTGGCCGCCCTTCGGATCGCCAGCGAAGTAGCGCGACAGGTCGCCGGTGACCAGTGCGCCGGTCGTTGGATCGGTGAAGTTGCCGAACACGAACCACGCCATGTTGTTGAGGATGTGGTGCAGGCCGGTGACGATCAGCAGACGGTTGAACACGCCGAAGACGAAGGCACCGAGGCTGCCGCTTTCCATCATCAGGGCGCCGAAGCTGTTGATGCCGTGCTGGATCGGCGGCCAGATGTAGCCGAACACCACGCCCAGGCCCACTGCGGCGAAGCCGGTGACAATCGGCACAAACCGCCGGCCACCGAAGAACGCCAGATACTCCGGCAGTTTGATGTCCTTGAAGCGGTTGTACAGCGCGCCGGCCATCAGGCCGCTGACAATGCCGGCGAGCATGCCCATGTTGATGCTCGCGTCGAGCACTTTGAGGGTGGAGATCATCACCAGATAACCGATCACCCCGGCCAGGCCTGCGGTGCCGTTGTTGTCCTTGGCGAACCCGACGGCGATGCCGATGGCGAAGATCATCGCCAGGTTGGCGAAGATCACTTGGCCGGCATCGTGGATGATCGCGATGTTCAGCAGGTCGGTGTCACCCAGACGCAGCAGCAGACCGGCAATCGGCAGGATCGCGATCGGCAGCATCAGCGCACGGCCGAGGCGTTGCAGGCCTTCGATGAAGAGTTGGTACATGGCGGTTCTCCTTCTTGTTGTTATTAGCGCAGAGGCCAATGTTGATGGCAGGCGTGACGCACCGCCGCAGCGCTGCTCAGCTTGAACAGGTCACGGGCGATGCGTTGGCATTCGGCTTCGTGCAACTGGCGCACGCGATCTTTGATCTCACCAATTTGCACCGGGCTGACCGACAGTTCGGTTACGCCGAGGCCGATCAATACCGGCGTTGCCAGTGGATCAGAGGCCAACGCACCGCACACGCCGACCCACCGTTTGTGCACCGCCGCGCCTTCGCAGGTCATGGCGATCAGGCGCAGCAGCGCCGGGTGCAAAGCGTCGACTCGTGCGGCGAGGCCGGCGTGGTCGCGATCCATGGCGAGGGTGTATTGGGAGAGATCGTTGGTGCCGATCGACAGGAAGTCTGCGTGCTCAGCCAGTTGTTCGGCTTGCAGTGCGGCGGCCGGGACTTCGATCATCACGCCGATTTCCGGGCGTTGCGTGATGTTCAGTTCCAGGCACAACGCATCGACGCGTTCGCGAATGTGCAGCAATTCGTCGACTTCGGTGACCATCGGCAACAGGATTCGGCAACGCTGCAACGGGCTGACTTGCAGCAGCGCGCGCAGTTGCTGATCGAGAATTTCCGGGCGGGCCTGAGCCAGACGAATACCGCGCAAGCCAAGCACCGGGTTGGCTTCAGCGGGCAGTGGCAGGTAGTCGAGTTGTTTGTCGCCACCAACGTCGATGGTGCGGATGATCACTGACTTGTCGCCCATCGCATCGATGACGGCTTGATAGGCGGCGCGCTGTTCTTCGACGTCTGGCGCGGTCTGGCGATCGACGAACAGGAATTCGGTGCGTAGCAGACCGACGCCGTCGGCACCGTTGGCAAAGGCGTCCGTTGCTTCAGCGCTGGAGGCGACGTTGGCGACCACTTCGATGGCCACGCCATTGCGTGTTTCGGCCGGCAGGTGCGCCTTGGCTTGTTGCGCGTCGCGGCGTTGTTGACGGTCGATTTGCGCTTGTTGAACTTCGGCCAGTCGTTCGGCATTGGGTGTCAGTTCAAGGCGACCGTTATCGGCGTCGAGCACCACCGCTTGGCCTTGTGGTTGTTCAAGCAATGCCGAACCCAAAGCAACCATGCACGGCAAACCTTTGCCCCGCGCCAGAATCGCCACGTGCGACGTCGCGCCGCCCTCGGCCATGCACAACCCGGCGACACCTTGGGCGCTGAGTTGCAGCAGATCCGACGGGGTCAGTTCATGCGCGGCGACAATGACACCGGCCGGCACGTCGTAATGCCAGGCTTCGCCGAGCAGGGCACGCAGCACGCGTTGCTTGAGGTCGCGCAGGTCGTTGGCGCGTTCGGCCAGCAGCGCGCTGCCGGTTTGCTGGAGCACTTCGCACTGCACATCAATCGACTGGCTCCAAGCGTGAGTCGCGGCAGAGCCTTGCTCGATGGATTGTTGCGCAGCGTCGAGCAGAGCTGGGTCTTCCAGCAGCGCCATGTGTGCGGCGAAGATTGCTTCTTCGTCGGTGTTTTTGTGCTTTTTCGCCTGGGCGAGGGTGCCGTCGATTTCGCTGCGTACCTGATTCAGCGCGGCTTCAAGTTTTTCCAGTTGCTCAAGCGGAGCATGATTGCCCGCATCCGCCGGCAAGTTGATTGCGTTCAAACGATACAGCGGCCCACCGACAAACCCCGGCGCAGCGCACACGCCATGCAACACGCCAGCCTCGGCCGGGCGTTTGCGCGGTGCTGCGCTGACCGGGGCGCTTGCGTGATGATCGTCCGGCAGGGCGGTGGCCAAAGCCGTGAGCAAGGCTTGCAGCGCGGCTTCGGCGTCCGGACCCTGACAACTGACTTGCACTTCGTCCTGCTCGCCGACCGCCAGTCCCATCAACCCGATCAGGCTGTTGCACGGCGCCGTTTTGCCGGCGAAGTGCAACTGCGACTGGCTCTTGAAGCCTTGTGCGGTCTGGCGAATCAGCGCGGCGGGGCGGGCATGCAAACCGCCGCGATGAGCGACCAGCACATGCCCGTGAACCTCAGGCCCGCCGAGTTCTTCAGCGTTGGTCGCCGCACTGTGGCGCGCGATGATGTGCAGCAACGGCTCGCCAACCTTCACCGCTTTGAGGGTGATTGGCCGCACTTGAAAATCCTGGCTGTTGGTCAGGATCAACAAGCTGACCAGGCTTTTGCACTGCTGGCCGACCTTGTCCAGGTCATAGCGCAACAGCGGCTGACCCTGGGTGACGCGCAAACCTTCCTTGACCAGCATCGAGAAGCCTTCGCCGTTCAATTCAACGGTGTCGAGACCCAGGTGCAGGAGGATTTCCGCGCCATTGTCGGCACGCACGGTGAGGGCGTGTCCGGTGCGCGCGACATGGATGATCACCCCGGCACACGGTGAATACAGGGTGTCGTTCAACGGGTCGATGGCAATGCCATCGCCCATCGCGCCGCTGGCGAACACCGCGTCCGGGACTTTGGCGAGCGTGAGCACCGGGCCGCTGAGCGGGGCGCTGAGGGTCAGCTCTTTATTGTTGTTGTGCATGGCTCGGTCTCATCAGGTGTGCAGTCAATCGGACTTAGTGCGTGCGGGTCACTTTGCTCAGGTGGCGCGGCTGATCCGGGTCCATGCCTCGGGCTACGGCCAGGCCTGCAGCCATCACGTAGAAACTCTGGATCGCCAGAATCGGGTCGAGGACCGGGTGCTCGGCGCGGCTCAGGGTCAGGTCGCGTTCGCTGACGTCGTCCGGCGCGGCCAGCAAGACGCGGGCGCCGCGTTGACGCATTTCTGCCGCCAGACTCAACAGCCCGGCCTGTTCGGCGCCGCGTGGTGCGAAGACCAGCAGCGGGTAGTGTTCGTCGATCAGCGCCATCGGGCCGTGACGGACTTCGGCGCTGCTGAAGGCTTCGGCCTGGATCGCCGAGGTTTCCTTGAACTTCAGTGCCGCTTCCTGGGCGATGGCAAAACCGGCACCGCGACCGATCACCATCAGGCGTTCGCAATCGCGCAGGGCATCAATGGCCACGCTCCAGTCCTGTTGTGCCGCTTCGCGCAGACCTTCGGGCAGTGCGTTATGGGCTTGCAGCAATTCGTTGTCCTCTTTCCAGTGCGCGATCAGACGAGCGCTGGCGCTGAGGGTGGCGATAAAACTCTTGGTCGCGGCGACGCTGCTTTCAGTACCGGCGAGCAGCGGCACGCTGAATTCACACGCGGCTTCCAGCGGCGAATCGGCGGCGTTGACCATGGAAACGCTGAGCGCCCCACGCTTGCGCAGCAGACGCAGACTGTTGACCAGATCCGGGCTCTGACCGGACTGCGAGAACGCGAAGGCGACCTGTCCGCTAACCTTCAGCGGCGCCTGCTGCATGGTCACCACCGACATCGGCAACGACGCCACCGGCACGCCCAATTGCTGCATGGTCAGGTAGGCGAAGTAGCTCGCCGCGTGGTCGGAACTGCCGCGCGCGACGGTCATCGCCACTTGCGGCGGCTGACGGCGCAGGCGCCCGGCGATCTCGATCAGTTGCGGGTCGAGTTGTTGCAGTTGGGCCTGCACGGCCTCGAACGAGGACAGCGCCTCTTCAAGCATTTTTGAAGTCAATGTCTTCTCCTTCGACCATGACGGCGGTCAGTGTGAGTGAGCGATCCAGCCGCACGGAGTCGGCCCAGGCGCCTGGTTCAAGGCGCCCGCGTTCGGTGATGCCGAGGTAGTCGGCGGGGAATTGCGAAAGTCGTTGCGAGGCTTCGGCGATGGGCAAACCGATCTTCACCAGGTTGCGCAGGGCCTGATCCATGGTCAGGGTGCTGCCGGCCAGCGTGCCGTCGGGCAGGCGCACGCCGCCCAGGCATTTGGTCACGGTGTGGCTGCCGAGCTTGTATTCACCGTCGGGCATGCCAGCGGCGGCGGTCGAGTCGGTGACGCAATACAGGCACGGGATCGAGCGCAGGGCCACGCGGATGGCGCCGGGGTGTACGTGGAGCAAATCCGGAATCAGCTCGGCGTACTTGGCATGGGCCAGTGCCGCGCCGACGATCCCCGGCTCGCGGTGATGCAGCGGACTCATGGCGTTGTACAAATGGGTGAAACTGGTGGCGCCGGCGTCGAGCGCGGCGACACCTTCCTCGTAACTGCCGAGGGTGTGGCCGATCTGCATGCGGATGCCACGGCGGCTGAGTTCACGGATCAAAGCGTCGTGGCCGGCGATTTCCGGGGCGATGGTGATGACCCGGATCGGCGCCAGCGCCAGATATTCTTCGACTTCGGCCATCAACGCGGTGTGGGCGAAGTTTGGTTGCGCGCCGAGTTTGCCGGGGTTGATGTAGGGGCCTTCGAGGTGCACGCCCAGGACTCGGGCACTGTTGGCCGGGCGCTGTTCGCAGAATTCGCCGACTGCCTTGAGTACGCTGGAAATCTCGGCACTCGGTGCGGTCATGGTGGTGGCCAGCAGCGAAGTGGTGCCGAAGCGCACGTGGGTTCTGGTGATGGTCTCGAAAGCGCTGGCGCCTTCCATGATGTCTTTGCCGCCACCGCCGTGAACGTGCAGGTCGATGAAGCCCGGCAGCAGATAAGGCAGATCGTTGTCCGCCGGATCGCAAGGCACGCCTTCGATCGACACGACTTTGCCGTGTTCGTGAATCAGCCGGCCGCGAACCCAGCCGTGAGCGGTGAGGATGTTGTCTTCAGACATTTCGGTTCTCGCTGTTTGACGTCTGCGCCCGGTTAGCGGCGCAGCTCTGCAACAAAGTCGTAGTAGTCGTTGCGGCAATAGGTGTCGGTGACTTCGATCGGCGTGTTGTCTTCCAGATAGCCGACCCGGGTCATCAGCAGCATGGCGGTGCCGGGGGCGATGCCGACCAGCGCGGCGAACTCGTCCGAGGCGTTGATCGCCTGGATGTGCTGCAAGGCGCGGACGATCGGTTTGCCGATGCCGTCGAGGTATTCGTAGAGCGAATCGCCCACCGCTTGCGGTTTGGGCATGATCGAGGCGGGCAGGGTGCTCATCTCGATGGCCATCACGGTGTCGTCGGCTTTGCGCAGGCGTTTCATGCGCGCGACCTTGTCGTTCGGCGACAGGCTCAGGCGAATCAGTTCTTCGTGGGTCGGCAGGGTGATTTCCCGCTCCAGCCATTGCGAGCTGGGCACGAAGCCCTTGAGGCGGAGCATTTCACTGAAGCCGGAGAGGCGGGAGAGGGGTTGCTCCAGACGTGGGGTGATGAAGGTGCCGGAACCTTGCAAACGACGGATCAAACCTTGATCGAGCAGAACTTCCAGTGCCTTGCGCGCTGTCACCCGGGAGATGCCCAACTGTTCGCTGAGATTGCGCTCGGATGGCATCGCCTGTTCGGCTTTCCACTGCCCGGCATGAATGGCCGCTTCCAGGTTGCGCGCCAGTTGCAGGTACAGCGGCGTCGGCTGGGAATCGTCAGGGCGTAGGACGTGGAGGTCATTCATGTAGGTCATTTCCGGCGCGAGTATAGGATTGTTGTGGCGCGCTTGTGAGGCGGAAATTAATACCACTTGAATACCATGTCAACGCAGGTAAATGGCCGTTGGCCCAATGAAATGGCGGGTTTTAGGGGGGGGTGGTTTTAAGTGGTATTAGCGGGTGGCTTTAAAAAGCAAAAGATCGCAGCCTGCGGCAGCTCCTACAGTGGGAAGTGGTATCAACCCTGTAGGCGCTGACGCAGTCTGCGATCTTTTGATTTATTTTTTCGAGAGCGACCAAAGGTCGGTCGTTAAGGGCGGATCTCGATCATCGTGCCGTCCGGCACCAAGCCCCAGACTTCGCGCATGTCCATGTTGCGCATGGCGATGCAGCCGTCGGTCCAGTCCAGGGTGTGGAACAGATCTTCGGGCGTTTCTTCCGAGTCCGGCGTGCCGTGGATCATGATCATGCCGCCAGGCTCGACGCCTTCACGCCGGGCACGCGCCGAATCGCTGATGTTCGGGTAAGAAATGTGCATCGACAGATTGAATTTTTCGCTGGTCTTGCGCCAGTCGATCCAATAGAAGCCTTCAGGTGTGCGCTTGTCGCCTTCAATCAGTTTCGGACCTTTTTTTGCTCCCTTGCCCAGAGAGATGCGATAGGTCTTGAGTGGCTTGCCGTCGACGATCAACTGCAGTTGATGAGCCGATTTGAGCACCAGTACTTTTTCGATGAGAGGAGTATTCGACGGCGTCACGGTGGTCACGAATGACGCTTGCGAGACCGTGACGAACGACAGGCAAAACAGGGCAAGCAACCAGCGCATTGAAACGATTCCCCAAGGAGTGACGCAGATATTTTATTTATAGAGGCTTTTAGGTGATGGCAGGCTGGGCCAGCGGCGGAATCGATTCGGAACGAACCGGATAGACCTCGGCGCGCCGGTCAGCGAAGAAGCATTCTAGGGTACGGCCCACCGTGCGGAAAGCCAGTTCGTCCCAGGGGATGTCGGCTTCGTCGAATAGTTGTACTTCCAGGCTTTCGGGGCCGGCGGCAAAATCCAGATCGACCAGTTCGGCGCGGAAGAACACATGCACCTGGCTGATGTGCGGCACATCGATCAGGGTATAGATGCTCAGGTTACGCACCCGGGCGCAGGCTTCCTCGGCGGTTTCGCGGGTCGCGGCTTGCTCGATCGTTTCGCCGTTCTCCATGAATCCGGCGGGCAACGTCCAGTAACCGAGGCGCGGTTCGATGGCGCGGCGGCAGAGCAACACTTGAGTGCCCCAGGTCGCGACGCAACCGGCAACGATATTGGGGTTCTGATAGTGAATGGTCTGACAGCTATCGCAGACAAATCGCAGCCGCGAGTCGCCTTCGGGAATGCGCTGTGTCACCGGGTTACCGCACTGGCTGCAAAATTTCATGCTGGGGTTCCTGAATGCTGCGCCTATCTTGGCGTGCAGCGGTGCCGGTCGGCAAGTTGTCGTTTCGCGACACGGCAAGATTCAGGGGCTTGGGCGGTCGCAATGATTGGTGCATGATGCAGGGCAAGGCACAGATCGAGAACACTCATGCTGGACGAGCTACTGCATCGGGTAAGCAACCACACACCGCGCACGCTGGAGACCGACACACGTTTCCCCGAGGCCGCCGTTCTGGTGCCGATCACCCGCAGTGACGAGCCGGAACTGGTATTGACCCTGCGCGCCAGCGGTCTCTCGACTCACGGCGGCGAAGTCGCCTTCCCCGGTGGACGCCGCGATCCCGAAGACCCCGATCTGATTTTCACTGCCCTGCGCGAAGCCGAAGAAGAGATCGGCCTGCCGCCGGGACTGGTCGAAGTGATCGGCCCGCTCAGTCCGCTGATCTCCCTGCACGGTATAAAGGTCACGCCTTATGTCGGCGTGATCCCCGATTTTGTCGAATATCTGGCCAACGATGCGGAAATCGCAGCCGTATTCAGTGTGCCACTGGAATTCTTCCGCAAAGACCCTCGCGAACACACCCATCGCATCGACTATCAGGGGCGCAGTTGGTATGTGCCGAGCTATCGATACGGTCAATTCAAGATCTGGGGGCTGACAGCGATCATGATCGTCGAGTTGATCAATCTGCTCTATGACGCGAAAATCAGCCTGCATCAGCCGCCTAAAAGCTTTATCAACACCTGAAAGCCATCGCTCGAATGGCCCTTCATCGTGAGCCCTGAGGAAAACAAGATGAAATACCGCTTGGGCGACGCCCGTGTCGAAACCCATCCACAGAGCTGGGTCGCCCCCAACGCCGTGCTGGTGGGCAAGGTCAAGCTGGAAGAGGGCGCCAACGTCTGGTTCAACGCCGTGCTGCGCGGCGACAACGAACTGATCCTGATCGGCAAGAACAGCAACGTCCAGGACGGCACGGTGATGCACACCGACATGGGTTTTCCGCTGACCATCGGCACCGGCGTGACCATTGGCCACAACGCCATGCTGCATGGCTGCACAGTCGGCGATTACAGCCTGATCGGCATTAACGCGGTGATTCTCAACGGCGCGAAGATCGGCAAAAACTGCATCATTGGCGCGAACTCGCTGATCGGTGAAGGCAAGGAAATTCCCGACGGTTCGCTGGTCATGGGTTCGCCGGGCAAAGTCGTGCGAGAACTGACCGAGCCACAGAAGAAGATGCTCGAAGCCAGCGCCGCGCACTATGTGCATAACTCCCAGCGTTATGCGCGTGATCTGGTTGAGCAGGAAGAATGAACACGCCTGAAAGACCTGTGAAATCACCCTGCGTGAATATCTGTGCGCTGGACGAGGATGATATTTGCACGGGCTGCCAGCGCACGGTCGAGGAGATTACCCGTTGGAGCCGGATGAGCAATGACGAGCGGCGGGCAGTGTTGGGGTTGTGTCATGAGCGGGCGAAGGCGAGTGGGTTGGTGTGGATGATCCCTTCGAAGTCGTGATCGACTTGAGAATGCCCTCACCCTAACCCTCTCCCAGAGGGAGAGGGGACTGACCGAGGTGTCTTTCGCTATACGCCGACTTGGCATACCGAGTCGAACTCAGGTTTCGAAACGCACCCGATCTGCTCCCTTTCCCCCTCGCCCCCTTGGGGGAGAGGGCTGGGGTGAGGGGGTGGCTCTTGATCTGCCGGTCAAGTAACCTGTGCGCCAATCTGCCAGGTCGCCTCCATGATTTTCCTCATCGCCTATATCAGCAGCGTCGTGCTGATCAACTTCGCCTTCTCCACCGCGCCCCACCTGGACATCATCTGGTCGGCCTGGGGTGGTTTGGTGTTCGTGCTGCGCGACATGGTGCAAACCCGCTTTGGTCATGGCGCCATCGTGGCGATGCTGGCGGCACTGGTGCTGTCTTACGTCACGTCCGATCCGTCCATTGCCCTGGCCAGCGCCACGGCGTTCGCGGTCTCCGAGTGCATCGACTGGCTGGTGTTCAGCATCACCAAGCGGCCGTTGCGCGACCGTTTGTGGATCAGTTCGGCGCTGAGCATTCCCCTCGATACCTTCATCTTTTTCGGCATGATCGACCTGCTGACGCCACCCGTGATCATCACCGCGCTGGCCTCGAAATTTGCCGGCGTCACCGCCGTCTGGCTGATCATGGCCTGGCGTGATCGCAAACAGGCCGTCGCCAGCTGAAGCCAAACCCTCGGGTTCATGTAAAATGCCGCGCTTTCTCCCCATGGAAAGCGCGTCTGGCGTTGCTTTCCTCGATGATCCGCTTCTTTGAGGACCTGAGATGACCCGTATCGGAACTCCATTGTCGCCAACCGCGACCCGCGTATTGCTGTGTGGCTGTGGTGAGTTGGGCAAGGAAGTGGTGATCGAGCTGCAACGCTTGGGCGTTGAAGTGATTGCCGTCGACCGTTACGCCAACGCGCCGGCCATGCAAGTCGCCCATCGCAGCCACGTGATCAACATGCTCGACGGTGCGGCCCTGCGTGCAGTCATCGAGGCCGAGAAACCGCACTTCATCGTGCCGGAAATCGAAGCCATCGCCACCGCCACTCTGGTCGAGCTGGAAGCTGAAGGCTTCACCGTGATCCCGACCGCCCGTGCCGCGCAACTGACCATGAACCGCGAAGGCATCCGTCGTCTGGCCGCTGAAGAGCTGGACCTGCCGACCTCGCCGTACCACTTTGCCGACACCTTCGAGGACTACAGCAAAGCCGTTCAGGACTTGGGTTTCCCATGTGTCGTGAAACCGGTGATGAGTTCGTCGGGCAAAGGCCAAAGCCTGCTGCGCAGCAACGATGACGTGCAGAAGGCCTGGGACTACGCCCAAGAGGGCGGCCGCGCGGGCAAAGGTCGGGTGATCATCGAAGGCTTTATCGATTTCGACTACGAAATCACTCTGCTGACCGTGCGCCATATGGGTGGCACTACGTTCTGCGCGCCAGTGGGTCACCGCCAGGAGAGGGGCGATTACCAGGAATCCTGGCAGCCACAGGCCATGAGCCCGATTGCGCTGGCGGAATCCGAGCGCGTTGCCAAAGCCGTGACCGAGGCGCTGGGCGGCCGTGGTCTGTTTGGCGTCGAGCTGTTCATCAAAGGTGATCAGGTGTGGTTCAGCGAAGTGTCGCCGCGCCCGCACGACACTGGTCTGGTCACACTGATTTCCCAGGATCTGTCGCAGTTCGCCTTGCACGCTCGGGCCATTCTCGGCCTGCCAGTGCCGCTGATCCGTCAGTTCGGGCCATCGGCTTCGGCGGTTATTCTGGTGGAAGGTCAGTCGACCCAGACGGCATTCGCCAACCTTGGCGCTGCGCTGAGCGAGCCGGATACCGCGCTGCGTCTGTTCGGCAAGCCTGAGGTCAATGGTCAGCGCCGCATGGGCGTGGCATTGGCGCGTGATGAGTCGATCGAGGCCGCTCGTGCCAAGGCGACCCGCGCTGCTCAGGCTGTTGTCGTAGAACTCTAAACCGAGGCGCGGCATTCGCGAGCAGGCTCGCTCCCACTGGGAAATGCATTCCAAATGTGGGAGCGAGCCTGCTCGCGAAGCTTTTGATCTTCTGTCAGGCAATCTGATTCAGATCGTTATTCCTCGTTTCCTTCAAACACAGCACCGCAATCACACTCAGCACCGCCGCTGCCGACACATACCCGCCGACATAACTCAAACCACCCATCGCTACCAGTTTCTGCGCAAAGAACGGCGCCGCCGAGGCTCCGACAATGCCGCCGAGGTTGTAGGCTGCCGATGCGCCCGTATAACGCACGTGAGTCGGAAACAGCTCCGGCAACAGCGCACCCATCGGGGCGAATGTCACGCCCATCAAGAACAGCTCGATGCACAGGAACAGCGCCACGCCCCAGGTCGAGCCTTGAGTCAGCAGCGGTTCCATCAGGAATCCGGACAGAATCGCCAGCACGCCGCCGATGATCAGCACCGGTTTGCGCCCGTAACGGTCACTGGCCCAGGCCGACAGCGGTGTCGCGGCCGCCATGAACAGTACGGCAAAGCACAGCAGGCCAAGGAACGTCTCACGGCTGTAACCCAGAGTGGACACGCCGTAGCTCAGGGAAAACACCGTCGAGATATAGAACAGCGCGTAGCAGACAACCATCGCCGCCGCGCCCAGCAGCGTCGGTACCCAATACTGGCTGAACAGCTCGACCAGCGGCACTTTCACTCGCTCCTGACGGGCGATGGCATTGGCGAATACCGGGGTTTCGTGGAGTTTCAGGCGTACGTACAGGCCGACCATCACCAGTGCCGCGCTGAGCAGGAAAGGAATCCGCCAGCCCCAGCTGCGGAACTGCTCGTCGCTCAGCGTCATGGCCAATGTCAGGAACAGGCCGTTAGCCGCGAGAAAGCCAATCGAAGGGCCGAGCTGCGGGAACATGCCGAACCACGCGCGCTTGCCCTTCGGCGCGTTTTCCGTGGCCAGCAATGCGGCTCCGCCCCATTCGCCGCCCAATCCCAGGCCCTGACCGAAACGCAGCACGCACAACAGAATCGGTGCCCAGGCCCCGATGCTGGCGTAACCCGGCAGCACGCCAATCAGCGTTGTACAAACCCCCATCAACAGAAGCGAAGCGACCAGCGTCGATTTACGTCCGATGCGATCACCGAAATGGCCGAACAGCGCCGAGCCTAGCGGGCGGGCAAGGAAGGCAATGCCGAAGGTGAGAAACGCCGAGAGCATCTGCGCGGTGCCGGAGGTCTGCGGAAAGAACACCGGTCCGATCACCAGTGCGGCGGCCGTGGCGTAAACGTAGAAGTCGTAGAACTCGATGGCCGTGCCGATGAAGCTCGCCGTGGCCACGCGGGTGGCAGAGTTGGTCGGCTGGGCAGGCGCGGTGTCGCTGTAAGCGGTACTGGTGGTCATGCGGTGATCCCTGACAGTCATATGCTCCGTTGGAGCGAATTATTATGGTGGAGTACCCAGGGATGTGGGATGAGGCGCGAGCGCTGTTTCGAGTAGGAACAGTCGTCGGTGTGATGCGGAAACAGTCGAGACCTGTTTAGTGCTGGGTAAGCACAGGGTCGGCGGCGCTTGGGTAAGCGCCCCGATTATAGGAAGGTGGCTAACGATTGAACAAGCGCAAAAGATCCCAGCCTTCGGCAGGTCCTGCAGGCGCATTCCAAATGTAGGAACTGCCGAAGGTTCCGGCCGCGTTCGGACTATCTTTTGATCTTTACCTGGCAGGCACCACAGCGGGCACCGAACTCGTATGCCAGATCAATACCCTGCTTACCCGGTTCTCCTCGGTTTCGAGAATCTCCAGGCGATATCGACCGATCTTCAGGCAAACCGCACTCTCCGGAATGGTTTCCAGCGCCTCGGTCACCAACCCGTTGAGGGTTTTCGGTCCATCGCTGGGCAAATGCCAACCCAGGCATTTGTTCAATTCGCGAATCGAGGCGGTGCCGTCAATCACCATGCGGCCATCGGGCTGCGGATGAATGTGCGGATTATCGAGGCTGTGCTCGCTTTCGAATTCGCCGACAATCTCTTCGAGAATGTCTTCCAGTGTGACGATGCCGAGCACTTCGCCGTACTCGTCCACCACCATGCCCAAACGCCGCTGCTGCTTATGGAAATTCAGCAGTTGCAGTTGCAGGGGCGTGCTTTCCGGGACGAAGTAAGGCTCGTAACTGGCGGCCAGCAGCGCTTCGCGGGTCAGGCTATCGTCGTTCAACAGGTGGCGGATCTGGCGGGTATTGAGCACCGCTTCGACCTGATTGATGTCGCTGTGGAACACCGGCAGGCGCGTGCGCTTGGTGTTGCGCAGTTGTTCGATGATGTCTTCTATCGGGTCGTCGAGATTGATGCCGTCGACGTCACTGCGCGGTACCAGAATGTCATTGACCGTAATGTTGTCCAGCGCGTGAATGCCCGAGACCGGGTGCAGGCGAATCGGGTGTTCGGGATCGTCATGTCGATCAGCCTGCACATCGTCTTCGCTTTGTTGCACTACTTGGGCTTTGCGCGCAAACGGACGCATCAGCAAAGCGCTGATCCGGCTGAACAGCCAGGCAAGCGGATAAATGATCTTGAGCGGCACGGCCAGCAGGGTATTGCCGAATGCCAGTACAGCGTCGGGATAACGCTGGGCGAGGGTGCGCGGAAAGTAATCGGTGAACACCAGCAGTATTGCGCCGGCACCCAGGGACGCCGCCCAAGGACCGTTTTCTTCACAGAGGAAAATCGCCAGCAGCGTCGCAATCACCACGGCGAGCGCACGGCACAGGGTGTTGCACAGGATCAGGCTGTCGAGCGGGAAGCTCAGCTTCGCCAGCGGTTTATCGCTGGCGCGCGAGGCGGTGCGTTGCGCGAGCAGATGCTGCTGCGCGATTTCGACGGCGGTAAACAGCCCCGACCATAAAATCAGCAGGACAAATACCGCGAGCATCGGCCCTATGGGCAAACCGTCCATTTATTGCCGCCCGTCAGATATGCAGGATGTATTCACGAACCAGTTTGCTGCCGAAGTACGCCAACATCAGCAGGCAGAAACCGGCGAGAGTCCAGCGAATCGCCTTGTGGCCGCGCCAACCGAGACGATTACGACCCCACAGCAGCACGCTGAAGACAATCCAGGCCAGGCACGCCAGCAAGGTTTTGTGGACCAGATGCTGGGCGAACAGGTTCTCGACGAACAACCAGCCGGAGATCAACGACAGCGACAACAGCGTCCAGCCGGCCCAGAGGAAACCGAATAGCAGGCTTTCCATGGTTTGCAGCGGCGGGAAGTTCTTGATCAGGCCGGACGGGTGCTTGTGCTTGAGTTGGTGGTCTTGCACCAGCAGCAACAAGGCCTGGAATACGGCGATGGTGAACATGCCGTAGGCGAGGATCGACAACAGGATGTGGGCGAGGATGCCCGGCTCTTCATCGATGATCTGTACGGTGCCGGCCGGGGCAAACTGCGCCAGCAGCACGGTGGCCGCGCCCAGCGGGAACAGCAGTACCAGCAGGTTTTCCACCGGAATTCGCGAGCACGCCAGCAATGTCAGGGCAATCACGGCGGCGGCAATCAGGCTGGCGGCGCTGAAAAAGTCCAGGCCCAGACCGATCGGCGTCAGCAGGTGGGTGAGCAGGCTGGCGCTGTGGGCCAGCACGGCGAGGACGCCGAGCGAAACCAGCAGGCGCTTGTTCGCCTTGGCGCCGGTGGCCAGACGAGTGCCTTGATAAAGGGTCGCAGCGGCATATAGAAGGGCGGCGGCGAGTGTGGTCAGCAAACTGGGTGACAAGGGGAGCATAAATCCTGTTAGGCAAGCCCGAAAGGCGCTGAGTTTGGCATAGAACCGCCACACCACGAAAGTGCGAGGTGTCCGCCCGGCGCAGTCTTCGCTATAATCCGCGACCTGCCCACGCCGCAGGCTCGCCGAGCACATGTTGATTCCGGTCTGGGCCGCCATTATCCCGGTCTACACAGGGCCTGAAAGGATCGCGCAATGTTTGAAAA
>NZ_JBIUWI010000083.1:0-19548 GCF_044743385.1 Pseudomonas sp. NPDC087639
AAGTGCGGTAGTGTTCCGACAATCTAACACACGGACGCCGTCCGTTCTGTTTTCCACTGGAGAATCCCGATGGCGCTAGAACGCTCCGACGTGGAAAAAATCGCTCATTTGGCCTGCCTTGGCCTCAATGATGCCGATCTTCCGCACATTACTTCCGCCCTCAACAGCATTCTCGGGCTGGTCGACGAAATGCAGGCTGTTAATACCGACGGTATCGAGCCTCTGGCCCACCCGCTGGAAGCCAGTCAGCGCCTGCGCGCCGACGTCGTGACCGAGACCAATCATCGCGAGGCCTATCAGTCCATCGCACCAGCGGTCGAAAACGGCCTGTATCTGGTTCCGAAAGTCATCGACTAAAGGGAAAGAGCCTGCAATGCATCAAATGACTCTGGCCGAGATCGCCCGCGGTCTCGCCGATAAAAAGTTTTCCTCCGAAGAGCTGACCAAAGTCCTGCTGGCGCGTATCACCCAGCTCGACCCGCAGCTCAACAGTTTCATCAGCCTCACCGAAGAGCTGGCCATCGAGCAGGCGAAAGCCGCCGACGTACGCCGGGCCAACGGTGAGAGCGGCGCGCTGCTTGGTGCGCCGATCGCCCACAAAGACCTGTTCTGCACCCAGGGCATCCGCACCAGTTGCGGCTCGAAGATGCTCGACAACTTCAAGGCCCCGTATGACGCCACCGTGGTCGCGAAACTGGCCGCAGCCGGTGCCGTGACCCTGGGCAAGACCAACATGGACGAATTCGCCATGGGTTCGGCCAACGAGTCGAGCTGGTACGGCGCAGTGAAAAACCCGTGGAACCTGGAACACGTGCCGGGCGGTTCGTCCGGTGGTTCGGCGGCGGCCGTTGCCGCTCGTCTGTTGCCTGCGGCCACTGCCACCGACACCGGTGGTTCGATCCGTCAGCCGGCCGCGTTCACCAACCTCACTGGCCTGAAACCGACCTACGGTCGCGTTTCGCGCTGGGGCATGATCGCTTACGCTTCCAGCCTCGATCAGGGCGGCCCGTTGGCGCGCACTGCCGAAGACTGCGCAATTTTGTTGCAAGGTATGGCCGGCTTCGATCAGAACGACTCCACCAGCATCGATGAGCCCGTGCCGGATTACTCCGCCAGCCTCAACACGTCGCTGCAGGGCCTGCGCATCGGTGTGCCGAAGGAATACTTCAGCGCCGGTCTCGACCCGCGTATCGCCGAGCTGATCCAGAACAGCATCAAAGAGCTGCAGAAGCTCGGTGCCGTGATCAAGGAAATCAGCCTGCCGAACATGCAGCACGCGATTCCTGCGTACTACGTGATCGCCCCGGCCGAAGCTTCTTCGAACCTCTCGCGTTTCGACGGCGTGCGTTTCGGCCACCGTTGCGAGCACCCGAAAGACTTGATCGACCTGTACAAGCGCTCCCGTGGCGAAGGCTTCGGGCCTGAAGTACAGCGCCGGATCATGGTCGGTGCCTATGCGCTGTCCGCCGGTTACTACGACGCCTACTACCTGAAGGCGCAGAAAATCCGTCGTCTGGTGAAGAACGACTTCATGGCTGCCTTTAATGAAGTCGACATCATCCTTGGCCCGACCACGCCGAACCCGGCCTGGAAACTCGGCGCCAAGAACAGCGACCCGGTCGCTGCCTATCTGGAAGACGTCTACACCATCACCGCCAACCTCGCGGGCCTGCCGGGCCTGTCGATGCCGGCCGGTTTTGTCGACGGTCTGCCGGTTGGCGTGCAACTGCTCGCTCCGTATTTCCAGGAAGGCCGTTTGCTCAACGTTGCGCATCAGTATCAGTTGAACACTGACTGGCACACCCGCACCCCAACCGGCTTCTGAGGAGACACACATGCAATGGGAAGTCGTGATCGGGCTGGAGATTCACACTCAGCTCACCACCCGGTCGAAAATCTTTTCCGGTAGTTCCACCACGTTCGGTTCCGAGCCGAACACGCAGGCCAGTCTGGTCGATCTGGGCATGCCGGGCGTTTTGCCGGTGCTGAACCAGGAAGCAGTGCGCATGGCGGTGATGTTCGGTCTGGCGATTGACGCCGAGATCGGTCAGCACAACGTGTTCGCCCGTAAAAACTACTTCTACCCGGACCTGCCGAAGGGCTACCAGATCAGCCAGATGGAATTGCCGATCGTCGGCAAGGGACACCTGGACATCGCGCTGGAAGACGGCACGGTCAAACGTGTCGGCATCACCCGCGCGCACCTCGAAGAAGACGCCGGCAAGAGCCTGCACGAAGAATTCAACGGTGCTACCGGCATCGACCTGAACCGTGCCGGCACGCCGCTGCTGGAAATCGTCTCCGCGCCGGACATGCGCAGCGCCAAGGAAGCCGTGGCTTACGTCAAGGCGATCCACGCGCTGGTGCGTTACCTGGGCATCTGCGACGGCAACATGGCCGAAGGTTCGCTGCGTTGCGACTGCAACGTGTCGATCCGTCCGAAAGGTCAGGAAGCCTTCGGCACGCGCTGCGAGATCAAGAACGTCAACTCGTTCCGTTTCATCGAGAAGGCGATCAACTCCGAGATCCAGCGTCAGATCGAGCTGATCGAAGACGGCGGCAAAGTGATCCAGCAGACCCGTCTGTACGATCCGAACAAGGACGAAACCCGTCCGATGCGCTCCAAAGAGGAAGCCAACGACTACCGTTACTTCCCCGATCCGGACCTGCTGCCCGTGGTCATCGAAGAGTCGTTCCTGGGCGAGGTGCGCGCCACCCTGCCGGAACTGCCTCCGCAGAAACGCGAGCGCTTCCAGGAGCAATTCGGTCTGTCGGTCTACGACGCTAGCGTGCTGGCCACCAGCCGCGAACAAGCCGACTACTTCGAGAAAGTTGCAGCCATCGGCGGCGACGCCAAACTGGCGGCGAACTGGGTGATGGTCGAGTTGGGCAGCCTGCTCAACAAGCAAGGCCTGGACATCGACGAGTCGCCGGTTTCCGCTGAACTGCTGGGCGGCATGCTGCAGCGCATCAAGGACAACACCATCTCCGGCAAGATCGCCAAGGTTGTGTTCGAAGCGATGGCCAACGGCGAAGGCAGCGCGGACGAGATCATCGAAAAACGCGGTCTCAAGCAAGTCACCGACAGCGGCGCGATCTCGGCGGTGCTGGACGAAATGCTCGCGGCCAATGCCGAGCAGGTCGAGCAATACCGCGCGGCAGACGAAGCCAAACGCGGCAAGATGTTCGGCTTCTTCGTCGGACAGGCCATGAAAGCCTCCAAAGGCAAGGCCAACCCGCAGCAAGTGAACGAACTGCTGAAAAGCAAGCTCGAAGGCTGACCACAATGGAGCCAGATCCACATCCTGGCTCCACCCCTTGTGGGAGTAACCTGTGGCGAGGGGATTTATCCCCGTTGGGCCGCGAAGCGGCCCCAATTGCTGAGCTTGATTTGCACCAGATAAACCGAGTTCTCAGATTTTGGGACTGCTGCGCAGTCCAACGGGGATAAATCCCCTCGCCACAGGTCGCTCCCACATTTGTTTCGGGAAACCTTTGAATGAAGCGTCTGTTAGTCAGCTGCGCCCTGCTCTCTTTACTGGCCGGATGCGCCAGCACCGACACCATCGACCCGCACGGTTACGACCAGACCGGCGTCGCCTCCTATTACGGAGCCAAACACCACGGTAAACGCACCGCCAGCGGCGAAGCGTTCAACCAGCATGGCCTGACCGCCGCCCATCGCCAGTTGCCGTTCGGCACCCGGGTAAAGGTCACCAATCTGAAGAATGACGAATCCGTCGTGGTGCGTATCAACGACCGCGGCCCCCATACCCGTGGCCGACTGATCGACCTGTCCCGCGAGGCCGCAAACCAGATCGGCATGCTGCGCGCCGGTACTGCGCGGGTCCGCATTCAGGCCCTCGACTGATGGAGCGCCGACCATTTTCGGACTGACCGATTTACCGCTGATCAGCGTGATCGAATTGCTCGCTGGGCTATGCCTGCTGATCTTCGGTGCCGAACTGATGGTGCGCGCAGCGGTGCGCCTCGCCGCGCGACTGAATGTACGGCCACTGATCATCGGCCTGACCATCGTCGCCCTCGGCAGCAGCGCCCCGCAGATGGCGGTGAGTCTGCAAGCCGCACTGGCGCACAATCCCGACATCGCCGTCGGTAGCGTGGTCGGCAGCAGCATCTTCAACATCCTCGTGACCCTCGGCTTGTCGGCGCTGATCATTCCGCTGCGCGTGTCGCGGCAACTGGTGCGCCTCGATATTCCGCTGATGATCGGTGCCTGCCTGCTGGTGTTCGTTCTGGCGTGGAATGAGGAAATCGGTCGCATCGACGGCATCCTCTTACTGGGCGCACTGGCGCTATACCTTGGTTTGCTGCTGCGCCAGTCACGGCATTCGACACGACCGCATTCGGAGCATCCCGAAGCGCCGCAGACGTCCTGGGTCGGCTGTTCGCTGATGATCATCGTCGGTCTGGCGATGTTGGTCTTCGCCGGGCATCTGCTGTTGGGCGCTGCCGTTGTGGTGGCGACCGATCTTGGATTTTCCGAGCGCGTTATCGGGCTGACCGTGGTGGCCGTCGGCACCTCGCTGCCGGAACTCGCGACCTCGCTGATCGCCGCATTGCGCGGGCAACGGGACATTGCGGTAGGCAACGTGATCGGTGCCAATCTTTTCAACTTGCTCGGGGTACTCGGCATCACCGCGTTGATCGCGCCGACACCGCTGTCGGTGTCGCCCAATGCGCTGGATTTCGACTTGCCGGTGATGCTCGGTGTCGCAGCGCTGTGTCTGCCGGTGTTCTATTCCGGCTACCGCGTGACCCGCGCCGAAGGTCTGCTGCTGCTTGGTTTGTATCTGGCGTACGGGCTGCATGTGGTGTCGTTCACCACCGGCATGCCGCTGGCCGGCAAGCTTGAGCGGCTGATGTTGTTTTACGTCTTGCCGACGCTGCTGACGTTTTTGCTGATCACGTCAGTCATCGCCTGGCGCCGCCAACACCACAAAAAGGATATGCCATGACCGAATCGAAGAAGTCCGGGGTTGAAGTCCGCCGCCAGGTAATGGGCGATGCGTTTGTTGATCGGGCGCTGGGCAACGCCACGGAATTCACCCAGCCGCTGCAGGATTTCGTCAATGAGCATGCCTGGGGTGGCGTGTGGAACCGCGAAGGCCTGCCGTTGAAGACCCGCAGTTTGATCACGCTTGCTGCGCTGACTGCCTTGAAATGTCCGCAAGAGCTGAAAGGTCATGTGCGCGGAGCGCTGAACAATGGCTGCACAGTGGATGAGATTCGCGAGGCGCTGCTGCATTGTGCGGTGTATGCCGGTGTGCCGGCGGCGATCGATGCGTTTCGCGCGGCGCAGGAAGTGATCGATACCTATCAGAAGAGCTAAAAGATCGCAGCCTTCGGCAGCTCCTACAGGGGAACGCAATCCTGTGTAGGAGCTGCCGCAGGCTGCGATCTTTTGATCTTGCCGGTCAGATCCACCCGCCCCACTGCAAAAAGAAGATCCCGAGATTGGTGGTGATCGCCGCCATCAGAGTGGTCAGCACAATGATCGCCGCCGCCAGCTCGTGATTGCCCTGCGCCGCCCGGGCCATGACAAAACTGGCCGCCGCCGTCGGGCTGCCGAAGTACAGAAACAGAATCCCCAGTTCAGCCCCGCGAAAACCGCATAGCCATGCGCCGAACGTCGCCAGCACCGGCAGGCCGATCATCTTCACCAGACTGGAACTGAGCGCCATGTTGCCGCTCTTGCGCAGCGCCGCCAGCGACAAGGTGCCGCCGATGCAGATCAGCGCCAGCGGCAAAGTGGTCTGCGCCAGATACTGGCCGGAGGTTTCCAGCCACCCCGGCAGACCGATCTTGAAATAGGCAAACGGCGCCGCCGCGATCACGCTGATGATCAGCGGATTGCTGAACACGCTTTTGCAGATGCTCCACGGATCGGACTTGATCACCGGGCTGTACACCGCCAGCACGATGGTCGACAGCGTGTTGTAAAACAGGATCACCAGCGCCGCGAGAATCGCCCCGAGGGAAATCCCGTACTCGCCGTACATGCTTGCGGCCAGTGCCAGGCCGATGACACCGTTGTTGCCGCGAAACGCGCCTTGGGTATAGATGCCGCGATCTTCACGCGGACAGCGCAAAATCGCCCAGCCCCAGGCCACAGCAAAACTCACCAGCGTTGCAATGGAGAAATAGATCAGCAGCGCCGGTTGCAACGCGGCGTGCAAGTCGGCATGCAGGATGCCAAGGAACAGCAACGCCGGCATGGTGACGTTGAACACCAGCGACGAGGCCGTGTGGATGAAGTTGTCGTTGATCCAGTCGATGCGCTTGAGCAGCACACCGAGAAACAGCATGGCAAACACCGGCGCGGTGATGTTCAGGGTTTCGAGGAAGATTGCCAGCATGCCGGGGAGCCTTGGGTGAGCGTCGTTAGGGGGCTAATGATAAGCCAAAAGCTTCAAGAGCCCTCACCCTAACCCTCTCCCGGAGGGAGAGGGGACTGACCGAGGTGTCTTTCGCTATACATCGACCTGAAAGTGCGAGTCGATTATGGATTCAGCCAAGCACTTTCAGGTCGATGTACTTCTAAAATATTCCCGAATCGGCCCCCTCTCCCTCCGGGAGAGGGCTGGGGTGAGGGTAAGCTTTTGACCTCCCCCCAAAACTCAGGTAATCGGCGCCGGATTGAACAACGTAATGTCGTTATGCAGCTTGTGCTTCTCCGCCCACGTCTGCTGCTTGCCGCTCGCCACGGCCAGGTAGTAGTGGAACAACTCCCAGCCCAACTCCTCGATCGTCGCGCGCCCGGTGGCAATCCGCCCGGCGTCGATGTCGATCAAGTCAGGCCAACGCTGCGCCAGTTCAGTACGCGTCGAGACCTTCACCACCGGCGCCATCGCCAAGCCATACGGCGTGCCGCGCCCCGTGGTGAAGACATGCAGGTTCATCCCTGCCGCCAACTGCAACGTGCCGCAGACAAAATCACTGGCCGGGGTCGCACAGAAAATCAGCCCCTTCTGCTTGAAGCGCTCGCCCGGGCCAAGCACGCCGTTGATCGCGCTGCTGCCGGATTTGACGATCGAGCCCAATGACTTCTCGACGATGTTCGACAACCCGCCCTTCTTGTTGCCCGGCGTGGTGTTGGCGCTGCGATCCGCTTCGCCCTTGGCCAGATAACGGTCGTACCAGTCCATCTCGCGCACCAGTTCCTCGGCGACAGCCTTGGTCTGGGCGCGGGAAGTCAGTAGATAAATCGCATCACGCACTTCGGTGACTTCGGAAAACATCACCGTCGCCCCCGCGCGCAGCAGCAAGTCCGAGGCGTATCCCAGCGCCGGGTTGGCGGTGATGCCGGAGAACGCGTCGCTGCCGCCGCACTGCATGCCGAGGATCAGCTCGGACGCTGGCACGGTTTCGCGGCGACGCTGGTCGAGCTTCTTCAAGCGGACTTCAGCCAGTTCCATGATCTGCTCGATCATCTCGGTAAAACCGTGACTGGAATCCTGCAAGCGATACAGCCACGGCTCGCTGAGATCCACCGAAGCATCGTCCTCGTGCATCACCTGCCCGGCCTGCAATTTCTCGCAGCCCAGACCGATCACCAACGCCTCGCCACCCAGGTTCGGGTTGCGTGCCAGATTGCGCACGGTGCGAATCGGGATGTAGGCATCGGTGGCCGTGATCGCCACGCCGCAGCCGTAACTGTGGGTCAATGCGACTACGTCATCGACGTGCGGGTACTTCGGCAGCAGTTCTTCCTTGATGCGTTTCACCGCGTGATCGAGCACGCCAGTCACGCATTGCACGGTGGTGGTGATGCCCAGGATGTTGCGCGTGCCGACGGTGCCGTCGGCGTTGCGATACCCCTCGAAGGTGAAGCCTTCCAGTGGTGCCTGAGCGTCCGGCACCTCGGTCGACAGCGGCAGGCTGTTCAGCGGCGGCGCGGTCGGCATGCGCAGTTGATCTTCCTTGACCCAACTGCCACGGCGGATCGGCTGCAAGGCATAACCGATGATCTGACCGTAGCGAATCACCTGGCCGCCCTCGGGAATGTCCTCCAGAGTGACCTTGTGGCTTTGCGGCACAAAATCCAGCGTCACCAGGCCATCGGCGAATTCAGTGCCGGCCGGTACGCCCTGGTCATTGACCACAACCACGACGTTGTCCCGCTCGTGCAGGCGGATGTAGCGCGGCGAGTCGGAATGTTCAATCAACTGCATGACGCCGCTCCTCAGGAATGCGCTTGAGACAATTTGCCGGTGGCTTCAGTACCACCTTGGGTTGGCGGCTCTTTCAACACGACACGCTTGATCGGGCCAACGATCACCAGATAGCTGAACACCGCGACCAGTGCGTTGGCACCGACGAACACCAGCGCCCACTTGAACGAACCGGTGGAGCTGATGATGTAGCCAATCACGATCGGCGTGGTGATCGAAGCGATGTTGCCGAAGGTGTTGAACAGGCCACCGCTCAGACCGGCAATCTGTTTCGGCGAGGTGTCGGAAACCACTGCCCAGCCGAGAGCGCCAACGCCTTTGCCGAAGAATGCCAGGGCCATGAAGCCGACCACCATCCACTCAACATCGACATAGTTGCAAGCCACGATGCTGCTGGACACCAGGAGGCCGGCGATGATCGGCGCCTTGCGGGCGAAGGTCAGAGAATGACCCTTACGCAGCAGGTAATCGGAAATCACCCCGCCGAGCACACCACCGATGAAACCGCAGATCGCCGGCAAGGACGCAATGAAACCCGCCTTGAGAATGGTCATGCCACGCTCTTGCACCAGATAAACCGGGAACCAGGTCAGGAAGAAGTAAGTGATGCCGTTGATGCAGTATTGGCCCAGGTATACGCCGAGCATCATGCGATTGGTCAGCAACTGACGAATGTAATCCCACTTCGGGCCATCGGATTTTTTGCCGCGCTGGTCCATGTCGACCATGCCGCCGTTTTCGGCGATGTGTTTGAACTCGGCATCATTGATGCGCGGGTGTTCGCGCGGGCTGTAGATCACTTTCAGCCAGATCAGCGAGAAGACGATGCCGAGGATGCCCATGACAATAAACACGTGTTCCCAGCCAAAGCTGTAAACGATCCAGCCCATCAGTGGGGCGAACAACACGGTGGCAAAGTATTGCGCCGAGTTGAAAATCGCCGAGGCGGTACCGCGTTCAGCAGTCGGAAACCAGGCAGCGACAATGCGTGCGTTGCCGGGGAAGGACGGCGCTTCAGCCAGGCCGACCAGAAAGCGCAGCATGAACAGCGCAACAATCGCCGTGGACATGCCGAATTCACCGACAAAGCCTTGCAGCACGGTGAACAGCGACCAGGTGAAAATGCTCAGGGCATAGACTTTTTTCGAGCCGAAGCGATCGAGCAACCAGCCACCGGGGATTTGCCCGGCCACGTAGGCCCAACCGAATGCGGAGAAGATGTAACCGAGGGTGACCGCGTCGATACCGAGGTCTTTTTGCAGGCTGGAACCGGCGATCGCGATGGTGGCGCGGTCGGCGTAGTTGATCGTGGTCACCAGAAACAGCATGAGCAGGATCAAATAGCGGACGTGAGTCGGCTTGGACGATTGCATGTAGATGTACTCCCACTGATTATTTTTATGCGCGGGTGAATCTTCTTTGGTCTGGCTTTTATTCCCTGTAGGAGCTGCCGAAGGCTGCGATCTTTTGATCTTGTTTTTAAGATCAGGATCAAAAGATCGCAGCCTGCGGCAGCTCCTACAGGGATTGCGGTGTCAGGGTCGACACCGCGTGCTCCATTCAGGAGCCGATGTAGCTGGTCTTCACGACCGTGTAGAACTCTTGCGCATAGCGGCCTTGCTCACGTGATCCATAGGATGAACCCTTACGCCCACCGAATGGAACGTGGTAATCCACGCCCGCCGTCGGCAGGTTGACCATCACCATCCCGGCCTGGGAGTGGCGCTTGAAGTGGTTGGCGTACTTCAGCGACGTGGTGGCAATGCCCGCCGACAAACCGAATTCGGTGTCGTTGGCCATGGCCAGTGCGGCGTCGTAATCGGCGACGCGGACGATGTTCGCCACTGGGCCGAAAATCTCTTCGCGGCTGATCCGCATCGAGGCTTCGCTGTCGGCAAACAGCGTCGGCGCGAGGAAGTAGCCCTCGGTGTCGCAGGTCACCAGACCACCGCCGCTGACCAGACGCGCACCTTCGGACTGGCCGATGTCGATGTACTTCATGTCCTGCTCAAGCTGCGCTTGCGAAACCACTGGACCGATATCGGTGCCGGATTTCAACGCGTGACCGACCTTGATCGACTTCATGCGTTCGGCCATGGCTTCAACGAACTTGTCGTGAATCCCGGCGGTAACGATCAAGCGGCTCGACGCGGTGCAACGCTGACCGGTGGAGTAGAACGCGCTCTGCACCGACAGTTCGACCGCTTGCTTGAGGTCGGCGTCGTCGAGAATGATCTGCGGGTTCTTGCCGCCCATCTCCAACTGAACCTTGGCCTGACGCGACACACAGTTGACCGCGATCTGCCGACCGACGCCGACCGAACCGGTGAAGCTGATGCCATCGATTTTCGGGCTGTTGACCAGCGCCTCACCGACGACACGACCGCTGCCCATCACCAGGTTGAACACACCGGCCGGGAAGCCTGCGCGAGAAATGATTTCGGCCAACGCCCAGGCGCAGCCCGGGACCAGATCGGCAGGTTTGAGCACTACGCAGTTGCCGTAAGCCAGGGCCGGGGCGATCTTCCACGATGGAATGGCAATCGGGAAATTCCACGGGGTGATCAGGCCGACCACGCCGAGTGCTTCGCGGGTCACTTCGACGTTGACGCCCGGGCGCACCGACGGCACGTAATCGCCGGACAGACGCAGGCATTCACCGGCGAAGAATTTGAAAATGTTGCCGGCGCGGGTCACTTCGCCGATGGCTTCGGGCAGGGTTTTGCCCTCTTCCCGAGCCAGCAAAGTGCCGAGTTCTTCGCGGCGGGCGAGGATTTCCGTGCCGACTTTATCCAGCGAATCGTGACGGGCCTGAATGCCCGAAGTCGACCACGCCGGGAACGCCGCGCGGGCAGCGTCAATGGCGGCGTTAACCTGAGTCAGGTCAGCCTTGGCGTAGTCACCAATGGTGTCGCTCAACTCGGAAGGGTTGATGTTGGCCGAGTAATCGGCAGCGGCGACCCATTCACCGTTGATGTAGTTGTCGTAACGTTTTGCATTTGCCACGGGACAGCCCTCGAAACTAAAAGCCTTCACGCAAAAAGCCGCTGATTGCTCAGCGGCCTCGGTTTGTCGTGTGTTACTGCGCACCTTGCTTGTCGATCAGTGCGGCGAGCATTTCGTACTCTTCGCCGGTCAGGTCGGTCAGCGGTGCCCGCACCGGGCCTGCGTCATAGCCGGCGATTTTTGCGCCCGCCTTGACGATGCTCACGGCGTAACCGGCTTTGCGGTTGCGGATGTCCAGGTACGGCAGGAAGAAGTCATCGATGATCTTGCCGACGGTGGCGTGATCTTCACGGGCAATCGCGTGGTAGAAATCCATCGCGGTTTTCGGAATGAAGTTGAACACTGCCGAGGAGTAAACCGGCACGCCCAGCGCCTTATAGGCAGCGGCGTAGACTTCGGCGGTCGGCAAACCACCCAGGTAGCTGAAGCGATCACCAAGGCGGCGACGGATCGACACCATCAACTCGATGTCGCCCAGACCGTCCTTGTAACCGATCAGGTTCGGGCAGCGCTCGGCCAGACGTTCCAGCAGCGGCGCGGTCAGGCGGCAGACGTTGCGGTTGTAGACGACCACGCCGATCTTGACCGATTTGCACACGGCTTCAACGTGGGCGGCAACGCCGTCCTGGCTGGCTTCGGTCAGGTAGTGCGGCAGCAGCAACAGGCCTTTGGCGCCCAGACGTTCGGCTTCTTGAGCGTATTCGATGGCCTGACGGGTCGAACCGCCAACGCCGGCGAGGATGGGCACGCTGGTTTCACAGGTGTCGACGGCAGTCTTGATGATTTCCGAGTATTCGCTGGCGGCCAGGGAGAAGAACTCACCCGTGCCACCGGCTGCGAACAAGGCCGAAGCGCCATACGGGGCCAGCCATTCCAGACGCTTGATATAGCCCGCGCGGTTGAAATCGCCCTGCGCGTTGAAATCGGTGACCGGGAAAGACAGCAGGCCGGCAGAGAGGATGGACTTCAGTTCTTGTGGATTCATTATTCGAACACCCTGGGTAGCAATATTGTTGTGAGTAAACCTTTCAGCGCTCGCTGAAGTTGTAGGTCATCGTACAACTTAAAAGATAACCGTCAACTGCATTTCATCGTTGGCGGGCACTTTTTGTCGGACAAGATCGTTTCTTGACGTAGGAAATTTCTCGGCTAAGGTTTGTTTAGCTGTATATACATACAGCTAAACATAAACCTTCCGATGACATATCAAGGAGAAAGAAATGTCCGGTCTACACCCGAAATCTCAGGAAAAACCCAAGCCGATCATTGCCCGTTTTGATGATCTGTTCACTGAATCCGGCATCGGCTTTGACGCCGAAAATCCGCATCTGGTGCTGCACATCGCCGATGCCCACAGCGATGTCGAACCGGTCACTGCCCTCCCCGCAAACGCCTTTAAAGGCAGGCCGCAGGCACGCTTCGAAGGTGGCGAACACACGGCCATCGGCGACAACACGCTGCTGCGCTTTGTCGAAAATGCCGAACCGGTGCTCGCGCAAAACGTGCAACTGCACCTGCCGAACGGCTCAGCCTTCACTTACGGCCAGGTTCTGGCGTTGGGGGGTGATTTCTACGGCATCCCGGATCGCCCGATCAGCGAAGGCGCTACGCCGGTGGATCGCCTGCAACGTTTCATCGCCGCTTTCGACTCTCTTGCGGTGTTGCCCGCCGCACGGGCCGAAGCCACGCAGATTCTTGCGGTAATGCAAAAAGAGATCGACGCGGTTAAACAGGCCATCAAGGACGGGAAACAACCGCACGAAGCCTACGACGCGTTAGGAGATACGTTGTCCGAAGAGTGGAACAAAATCACCGGTGGCGGCAGTTTTGTCTCGGCGCTGTTCCCGCTCGGGCGTTACCTGAAACTGGCGGCAAATAACGCTGACCACTTTGGCGAATGGGCAAAACTGGCCTATATCGCCGGCCACACCGCCGCGCTGCAAACCGCCATTGCTGCCCGCGCCAATCAGGATGAGCTGCAACTGGAACGGGCTTACGCGATGAACGCGTTTGCCGACCACTTCCTCACCGACCTGTTTTCCTCCGGCCACCTGCGGGTGCCACGCAAGGAGCTGGCGGCAGTGGTGACACCGAGCGATCTGGGTTCGTTGATCACCCGTTTTATGCACGATGAGGACAGCAAATTCGGCCTCAAGGTACAAAACAGTCGTGGTGATCAGTGGCGGGCATACGGTGACAAGCGCTACTTCGAGGCCACCGACGCCGACAACCGCCAACAGGTCAATCAAGCGGTGCAAACCTCGGCAGATGAAGTGTTCGCGGCTTACCTCAGCGGCAACCTCCCCGCGCCTTCCGCGTTCGCCGCGCTCAAACGCCTGCCGGACCTGACGGCGGTACTGAATCTGGCGAACAACTTCTCGCCACTGTTCCGCACCGAAGGCGGCAAAGTGTTGCGGCGCAAGGACGTCAACAACCTCAACGACACCGCGACCGTCGACGACTGGTGGGGCTGGAGCACTTACCTGCTGCTCAAGGATTACCACCCGACCGGCAACGTCAATTAATCAAGGAGAACCGCCATGACGATCACATTGAAACTGGAACTGGCCTCGGGCGAATCGCTCAAGGGTGCGCCGCTGGAGTTGTTGGCCAAAGGCCTGCCTATCGCCCGGGCGACGGTGGATGCCCAAGGTTACGCCACCTTTGATGCCAAACCCGTTGCTGGCCTGCTCGCCGTAAGAGTTGACCGGTCAATTCTGCCGCGCCATTGACAACATCCGCCCCCCTGCCGGGACTGCCGCAGGGGGGCTTTGAAATGACTGGAAATGAACGGTTTAAAACACCTTCCGCGAGAGTCTTTTACCGTGCAGAACCGCCGTGAATGGATCACGGCGCACTACGCATGGAGAGCGACCCTCATGACTTTAGCCTCACCCACACTCCCGCAATTTCTGCCTCATTCATCTGAAACGGTCACCGTGAACTTGTCGGAACTGAGCGATCACCTGATCGTTGAGGTCCCGGACTCCAGCGACTTTGCAGCCAATTGGAGCGTCTACGCCATTCTTGGCGACGACCCCGAAGAGCCCGAATGGGCAGGCGAAGAAGTTGATACCGGCGCCTGGGATGACGCCGAGGACGAGATGGAAAAACTCACGGGCATTGAATTGCAGATTCCGAAGGAAGTGCTGAAGACGTACGTGAGTTGCGAAATTGAACTGCGCTACAAGTTTCAGGACGAATCGAGCATGGAGCCGTTTTCGGCCCCGCTGATGCTGCGTATCGAAGCCTAAGCCGTTACCCCCGCTGCGCCTGCGCCTCTTCATGGGCCTGGCGCAGTCTTTCGCGGCTGTTGGTCAGGTGCAGACGCATGGCCGCACGGGCCGCATCGGAATCCTGGCGGGCGATGGCCTCGTAGATTTCTTCGTGCTCGCGGCTCAGGCGATTCATGTAGTGCTGCTGATCGTCATGGGCCAGTCGCGCCGAATTCAGCCGGGTACGCGGAATGATGCTGGTGCCCAGGTGGGTCATGATGTCAGTGAAATAGCGGTTGCCCGTGGACAAGGCGATTTCCAGGTGGAAGGCAAAGTCAGAAGCCACGGCGTCGCTGGCATGGGCGACGCTGTCGTTCAGCGCATCGAGGGCGGCACGCATGGTTGCCAGTTGCTCGGGGCTGCGGCGTTGCGCGGCGAGGCCGGCGGACTCCACTTCGAGGCTGATGCGAAGCTCAAGAATGGCCAACACGTCACGCAGGGTAACGACGGTGGCCGGGTCGATACGAAAACCGCTCGGGCTCGGTGTGTCGAGCACGAAGGTACCGATGCCGTGGCGGGTTTCCACTTGGCCGGCGGCCTGCAAACGGGAAATCGCCTCGCGCACCACCGTACGGCTGACGCCATGGGCTTCCATGATCGCCGACTCAGTGGGCAATTTGTCGCCGCGCTTGAGCAGGCCATCGCGGATCTGCTCGCTCAGCACCGTCACCAGTTCCTGAGCCAGACTGCGGCGCTTGCGCGGCAGGCGCGGGGTTTCGATCGCGTTTTCCATAGTCTGTATCTTGTCTCGAAAATTCGGCTTGGGGGCATCATAGCTCAAGCGGGTTGTACGATCACTGGTCGGCTCACATCGCTTCTCTGTAGGAGTGGAGGTGATCAGGCGTTCACGGTCTGCTCAACCAAATGACCGCTGTCGATCCGCACATGCCGTGGGTGGAAGCGTTTGAGGCTGCTGCGATGACCAACGCTGACGATGCTCAACCCCGGCAACTGATCGATCAGCGCCTGATACAACGTCGCTTCGTCCTCTTCATCCATCGCCGAGGTCGCTTCGTCCATGTACAGCCATTGCGGCGCATAGAGCAGCGCGCGGGCGAAGGCCAGACGTTGCTGCTCACCCGGCGACAGCATGCGCTGCCAGTGATTGGCTTCATCCAGACGCGCGACCAGATGCGGCAAGCGGCAGGTTTCCAGCACTTGTGCATAACGTTCTGGTGCGTAGGTCTCGCCCGGTTGTGGATAACTCAGCGCATCTCGCAGAGTGCCGATCGGCAGATAGGGCTTCTGCGGCAGGAACAGATAACGCGCCGCCGGCAGTCGAATGCTGCCGTGGCCCGCCGGCCACAAATGGCCCATCGCCCGAAGCAAGGTGGACTTGCCGCTGCCGGAGCGGCCGCTGAGCATCAGGCGCTCACCCGGTTCGACGGTCATGTCGGCGCTGGTCAGCAGATGACGACCATCGGCCAGATCCAGTCCGAGGTCATGCACCTTCAATTCGCGGCCCTGATTCTGTACATCGATGGCCGGAGGACGCTCTTCATTGTCGGTCATCGCCTGGCGGAAACTCAGCAGACGATCACAGGTGGCACGCCAGGAAGCGAGGCTCTGGTACGCGTTGATAAACCAGCTGAAGCTCTCTTGAACGTTGCCGAATGCCGAGCTGATCTGCATCAGCTCGCCAAGTTCGATCTTACCGGCGAGGTAACGCGGCGAAGCAACGATGAACGGAAAGATGATGGCGGCCTGGCTGTAACCGGCGGTGAAAAACGTCAGGCGCTTGGACACTTTCATGATGTCCCAGAAGTTATGCCAGACCATCCCGAAACGGTTACTCAGCCGGCGGTTCTCATTCGGCTCACCGTTGTACAACGCGATACTCTCGGCGTTCTCACGTATCCGCACCATAGAGAAACGCAGGTCAGCTTCGAAACGTTGTTGCTTGTTGTTCAGACCGATCAAGCGACGACCGATCAAATGCGTCAGCCAACTACCCACCACGGCGTAAACCAGCACGCACCAGAACATGTAGCCGGGAATGGTGATGCCATAGATTTCGATGCTGCCCGACACACCCCACAAAATGATCGAGAACGACACCAGACTGACGATGTTGCGCAACAGCCCGATACCCAGTTCAAGGGTGTTGGAGGTAAAGCTGTTGAGGTCTTCGGAAATCCGCTGATCCGGGTTATCGGTGTAACCGCCCTGCTCCAGCTGGTAATAATTCTTGTCGGCGAGCCAGCGGGAGAAATGCTTTTCGGTCAGCCACGCCCGCCAGCGGATCGTCAGCATCTGCGTCAGATATTGTCTGTATACGGCACCGACAATCGCCACCGCTGCGATTGCACAAAAGTAGAGAATCAGATTCCAGAACGCCGCTTCATCCTTCTTTTGCAGCGCGTTGTAAAAATCCTTGTACCAGGTGTTGAACCACACCGAGATGCCCACGCTGACCAGCGAGAGTGCGATCACTGCAATCAGCAGCGTCCAGGCCTTGACCTTCTCCTCACTGCGCCAATAAGGCGTGATCATCGCCCACACTTTGCGAAAAAACTGCCCGCGCACAGCATCGTTGACCGCGGAATATTCAGCGTTCTGATTCATGGAAAAGGCTCGATATAGAAAAGAACAGACACGCACCGATCATAGATGATCGGTGCGTTTTATCGCGAGGGCTGGCGATAGTCGTTCAGCGCAGGTTCAGCGACGAACAGGACGTTTCTGCAGTTTGCGCTGCAGCGTGCGGCGGTGCATGCCCAGGGCGCGGGCAGTGGCGGAGATGTTGCCTTCGTGCTCGGTGAGCACGCGCTGGATGTGTTCCCATTGCAGGCGGTCGACCGACATCGGGTTTTCCGGCACCAGCGTGTCGAGGTCGGCGTGCTCGGAGAGCAGCGCGGCAAGGACGTCGTCGGCATCAGCGGGTTTGCACAGGTAGTTGCAGGCGCCACGCTTGATCGCCTCGACCGCAGTGGCAATGCTCGAATAACCGGTGAGGATCACCACGCGCATTTCCGGGTCGAGTTCGAGCAACTTCGGCAGCAACACCAGGCCGGAGTCGCCGTCCATCTTCAGGTCCAGCGCGGCGTAGTCCGGCAGATCGGCCTGGGCGATGGTCAGGCCCTCTTCGGCAGAACCGGCGGTGCTGACGCGAAAGCCACGGCGGGCCATGGCGCGGGCCATCACTCGGGTAAAGGTCGCGTCGTCGTCGACCAGCAGCAAATGCGGCAGTTCTTCGCCTTCAACTTGGATTTCGTCACTCATGTTGGTCTCCTCGGGCGCCGTGGGGCAGGCGCAGCTCGGTGAGCGTGCCGCCTTCCTCATGACTATAGAGTTTCACTGAGCCGCCGGCGCGTGTCACGCTGGCCTTGCTCAAAAACAGGCCCAGGCCGAAACCTTTGCCCTTGGTGGTAAAAAACGGTTTGCCGATCTGTTCGGCGATGGCCAGCGGCACACCGGCGCCGTGGTCGCGAATGCTGATGGTCAGGTTTTCCGCGTCCCAGTCCAGCGTCACCTTGAGGTTTTCCGGGCAGGCGTCGGCTGCGTTGTTGAGCAGATTCAACAGGGCCTGGGTCAGATCCGGCGGCGGCGCCATGCGCGGCACCGTGCCCTGGCCGAGACGATGGAAGCGATAACTGGCTTCCGGACGCATCAGGTGCCAGCGGTTCAGCGCTTCGTCGAGCCACACCGTAACGTCCTGCATCTCCACCGCCAGTCGACGATTGGCTTCGGCGGCGCGCACCAGTTGCTGCAAGGTTTCTTTGCACAGTTTGACCTGATCCTGCAGCACTTTCAGATCGTCCTGCAACATCGGGTCAGGGTGATCCTGCTGCATCTCTTTAAGCAGCACACTCATGGTTGCCAGCGGCGTACCCAGCTCATGGGCGGCGCCGGCGGCTTGGGTGGCGACGGCGAGCAACTGCTGATCGCGCAGGCCTTCTTCACGACGGATCGCACGCAATTCTTCCTGACGGCGCAACTCTTCGGCCATGCGCGCGGCGAAGAAAGTGATCACCGCAGCGGCCAGGGCGAAACTCAGCCACATGCCGTAGATCTGCAGGTTTTCGCGGGCGACCGGCAGAGTTTCCAGCGGATAAAACCGCGTCAGCATCAAGGTGTACAACGCCAGCGCGATGCCGGACAGGATCACCGAATAACGCCACGGCAGCGTCACCGCCGCAATGGTCAGCGGCACCAGATAATAGGAAACGAAGGGGTTGGTTGAACCGCCGGAGAAATACAGCAGCGCACTGTGGATAACCAGATCGCAGGCCAGTTGCAGCGCGTATTCGAGTTCGGTCACCGGCCACGATGTGCGCAAACGCACGGCGGTAAACACGCAGAGCAGTGTCGAACAGCCGAGCGTCATCGCCAGTTGCACCCACGGCAACGGCAGCAGTTGCAGCCAATAGGCCAGCCCCACAGAGCCGGCCTGCGCGGCGAGCACCAGGGTGCGGATGAAAGTCAGTCGCCAAAGGTTCTGGCGAGTGGCGGAAGTCAGTTGAACGGGGGCGAGCATGAGCTCTCCTGATGAGCGCTCCAGGCGGATCGCACGGAGTATAACCAAGCCGCGCCCTTGAGAGGCGAAAGTGCGGCAAACGACCACATGGCGTTGCCTGAAAACTGGGCTATGCCGAACAAGGTTCCGAAGGTATTCGGGATCAATGTGGCGAGGGGATTTATCCCCGATGGGCTGCGAAGCGGCCCCAAATCTTGTAATCCGGTTCAGTCAGGCATACCGCATGCGCTGAATGGCGACTGCTGCGCAGCCGATCGGGGATAAATCCCCTCGCCACAGAAGCACTCCCCCACTGCACGCTGTCATCTGTATAGAAGTTGTAACTGGGCGAACCGGATCATAAAAGCTAGAGTCTGATGGTTCACGCAGGCCAGAACTGAAAAAACCTGCGCCCCCATCAAGGAGCTTTCATGCACACATTTCGCCGCAGCGCCGCCCTTCTCGCCCTCACCATCGGCAGCGTCGCCAGCCTTCCGGCCCTGGCCGCCGATGAGCTGCACTACAACCAGATTGCCCTGCGCGCCGAAGTCAGCCAGGAAGTGGCCCGCGACCTGATGATCGTGACCCTCTACACCGAAGAGCAAAATACCGACCC
>NZ_JBIUWI010000084.1:0-19440 GCF_044743385.1 Pseudomonas sp. NPDC087639
TTTAACCGTGATGGCTTTACCTTCGTAAATCATCAACTGATCTCCACGTTATGGACGCTGAACAGTACACGTCGGACGCAGGCGAATGGCTCGGCAGGACGCTTTTTCGTCGATGCTGACGCCAATCCACCCGGCACACCCGCCAACGCGATAGTCGGGATTCTGTAGGAGCGCTCTGTAAGACAAACGCTCAATTCATACGCCCGTTTGATTTGGGTACGTCACCTTCACGGAATTTCCAACAATTGTCAATCGCCCAAAATACGGGTTGAAATGCGACTTTGCGGTCATTTCCGTACCACGAAGACCAGCAACACGCGTCTGCATGTGCAGCCATTCATAAGATCAATAGTTAGAAAAGTCGCCCTAATTCGCGGCAAGCCTTGTTTAACAGGCTACGCTGGCAGGACTACAGAAAAATTTGCTGACTTACCGACGTTACTTCAGTGAAAAAAGAGTTACCGGCCTGCCTGGCCAACCCAGCCCGATGAATGATGTCGGGCTTTTTATTGCTCGTCTGCCGGACCCTTCGCACCGTTGCAGTGCGAAAATTCCGCGAGTCACGCCAGCGCTTTCAGTGTGGCGTCGATTTCCTTCAAAACCGTCGCCTCGCCCTTCTCGCCCCAATACAAAGCAATCATCTGCTTGTCCGCCTCCACCTTGAAGACGTTGTCCGGCAATTTTTCGAAATGATTGAGCAACGCCCGATCTTCGCAGACTTCTTGCCACTGATTGACCCACACGCCCGGCGATTTCTGCCAGTACGTCCAGCACGCCGGCTGATTGCCACGGCGCGGCCGATGGTACTGCGCACACGGGCTCGGCGGCTCTTGCGACAGCCAGTGCGGCCATTCCTGAGGTGCCAGTTGCATGGCCAGGCCGATGCGCCGGGCCTCCATGCGCAGGGCGATGCGGCCACTCTGCGCCCGCGATGGGCGCAACCACGCCAGCGGGCTCAATACCACCAGCAGGATTGACACCACTATCCAGACCGTCATATCTGTACTCCCGAATCTTGATGAGCCCATTGCGTCACTTTGGAACCAATGCGCTTGAAACCAGCCATACTTACCAATATTGAAACCTCAGGAGGAGCACCTCATGCCCTACCACCACATCCTGGTCGCCGTAGATCTGACCGAAGAGTGCGACCCTGTCATCCACCGCGCCCGAGAGCTGTCGGTGAGCAACGGCGCCAAGCTGTCACTGGTACACATTGTCGAACCGATGGCCATGGCTTTCGGCGGCGACGTGCCGATGGACCTGTCACAACTGCAACAGCAGCAATTCGATCAAGCCAAGGAACGCCTTGAGCGCCTCAAGCTCAAGTACTCCGAACTCGAAGGTGCCAACTGCCACTTGACCTACGGCCAGCCGCGCCAGGAAATCCACCATTTCGCCAAGGAAAAGACCTGCGACTTGATCGTGGTCGGCAGTCACGGCCGGCATGGTCTGGCGCTACTGCTCGGCTCGACCGCCAACGATGTACTGCACGGCGCGCCTTGTGATGTGCTGGCGGTGCATCTGGTCAAACGTTAAACCCTTCGACAGTTCCTGCAAAAAGCCCGGCCTCACGCGAATGAGGCCGGGCTTTTTTTATTGCCGGATCAATCAGGCATCCAGCTCGGCCCAGCGCTCCACCAGAGCATCCAGTTCAGCCTGCAACTGCTCAAGCGATGCAATCACCTTGGCGGTTTCGGCCGCAGGACGCTGATAGAAACCACCTTCGGCCATTTCAGCTTCAACCGCTGCGATTTGCTGTTCCTTGGCGTCGATGTCGCCTGGCAAGGCTTCCAGCTCGCGCTGCAACTTATAGCTGAGCTTCTTCTTGGCTGCCGGAGCAGCGGCTGCCGGCGCGGGCTCGGCAGTTACCACCGCCGAATTCAGATCCGCCTTACCCGACTTGCTTTCGGTCACGCCCAACAGACGCGGCGAACCGCCCTGACGGATCCAGTCCTGATAACCACCGACGTACTCACGCACCTTGCCTTCACCTTCGAAGACCAGTGTGCTGGTGACCACGTTGTCGAGGAATGCCCGGTCGTGGCTGACCATCAGCACAGTGCCGTTGAAGGTCAGCAGCACTTCTTCGAGCAGCTCGAGGGTTTCCACGTCGAGGTCGTTGGTCGGTTCGTCGAGGACCAGCAAGTTCGCCGGCTTGCTGAACAGTTTGGCCAGCAGCAAGCGCGCACGCTCACCACCCGACAGCGCCTTGACCGGCGTGCGGGCACGCTGCGGGCTGAACAGGAAGTCGCCGAGGTAGCTCAGTACGTGGCGGCTCTGACCGTCGATATCGATGAAGTCGCGACCTTCAGCGACGTTGTCGATAACGGTTTTTTCCAGATCCAGCTGATGACGCAACTGGTCGAAGTAAGCCACGTCGATGCGCGTGCCCTCTTCCACTTTACCGCTGGTCGGTTGCAGACCGTTGAGCATCAGTTTCAACAGGGTGGTCTTGCCGGTACCGTTGGCGCCAAGCAGACCGATACGGTCGCCGCGCTGCAGAACCATCGAGAAATCCTTGATCAGGAACGGGCCGCCCGGATGAGCAAAGCTCACGTTCTCGAGCACCATCACCTGCTTGCCGGATTTGTCGGCGGTATCCAGCTGAATGTTGGCCTTGCCGGTACGCTCACGACGCTCGCTGCGCTCGACGCGCAGGGCTTTCAGGGCGCGCACGCGGCCTTCGTTACGGGTACGACGGGCTTTGATGCCCTGACGGATCCACACTTCTTCCTGGGCCAGACGCTTGTCGAACAGCGCGTTGGCAGTGGCTTCGGCAGCGAGCTCGGCTTCTTTGTGCACGAGGAAGCTGGCGTAGTCGCCGTTCCAGTCGATCAGGCCGCCGCGATCCAGTTCCAGGATGCGCGTGGCGAGGTTTTGCAAGAAGGAACGGTCGTGCGTGATGAACAACACGGCGCCCTGGAAATCCTTCAATGCTTCTTCAAGCCAGGCAATCGCACCGATGTCCAGGTGGTTGGTTGGCTCGTCGAGCAGCAGCAAATCCGGCTCGGACACCAGCGCCTGCGCAAGCAGTACGCGACGACGCCAGCCGCCGGACAACTCGGCGAGGGTTTTGTCGGCCGGCAGTTGCAGGCGGCTCAGGGTGCTGTCGACCAGAGTCTGCAAGCGCCAGCCGTCACGGGCTTCGAGGTCGTGCTGGACGTGCATCAGCTTGTCCAGATCAGCGTCGGTGACGATGTTCTGGCTCAGGTGATGGTACTCGGCGAGCAATGCGCCAACGCCGTCGAGGCCTTCAGCCACAACGTCGAACACCGTCCGCTCGTCGGCCACCGGCAATTCTTGCGGCAATTCGCCGATTTTCAGACCGGGGGCACGCCACACCGAGCCGTCATCGGGCTTCTGGTCGCCCTTGACCAGTTTCATCATGCTGGACTTGCCAGTGCCGTTGCGGGCGATCTGCCAGGACACCTTGTCCAACAACGGCATCGCGCCGAATGCAAGGGACACATCGCTGAATTTGAGCAGGGTCATGAGCTTCTCCAAAAACCGGGCGCGCATTCTACCTGAGATAGGGCTTCAACAGGCCGGCAATTTGTCTGTTGAAGCACTCTGCACAACATTTGTTGCGAACTTGTGCTGCGAGGCCGGCAAAGCTTTCGCCGCTTGCTGGCAAAAGGCTAAGCTACAGACAATTCAGTGCTGATCCTTGTCGGCACTTGTCATGATTTCTCTGCCCGGATGTCTCATGCGCAGTCGCCTTCTCAGTGTTTTGTCCTGTTTGCTACTTACCGCCACTGCCGTTCAATCCGCCCAGGCGGTGGACCTGTCCACCCAGCGCCAGTATTACGATGAAGCCAAGCGCGCGCTGGCCAAGGGCGATACCGGCCCGTATTTCCGATACAGCCAGGCTCTGGCCGATTATCCGCTGGAACCGTATCTGGCCTACGACGAACTGACCGCGCGCCTGAAAACCGCGAGCAACGCGGAAATCGAGAAATTCCTCGCCGAACACGGCGACCTGCCCCAGGCCAACTGGATGAAGCTGCGCTGGTTGCGCTGGCTCGCCGACCGTGGGGACTGGGCGACCTTCGTCAAGTATTACGACCCGAAACTCAACTTCACTGAACTGGACTGCCTCAATGCGCAGTACCAGATTACCCACGGTAAAAAAGCCGAGGGCTACGCCAATGCCGACAAGCTCTGGCTGACTGGCAAATCGCAACCCGCCGCGTGTGATGCGCTGTTCGGCATCTGGGCCGCCGACGGCCAGTTGACCGAACAGAAACGCTGGGAGCGCACCAAACTTGCGGCTCAGGCGCGCAACTATCCGCTGGCCAACAGCTTGGTCAACGGCCTGACCACCCTCGCCCCACGCGGTCGTTTGCTGGTCGATGTGGCGCAGAAACCCGAGCTGTTGAATCAACAGTCGCGTTTCACCCCGGCCGATGAGCCGATGTCCGACGTGGTCAGCCTTGGCCTGCGCCGCCTGGCCCGTCAGGATCCGGAAAAGGCCATGGCGTTGCTCGACGGTTACGCCAGCAGCATGCATTTCTCCCGCGATGAGAAAGTCGCGATCGCCCGGGAAATCGGCCTGACCCTGGCACGGCGTTTCGACAGCCGCGCGCTGGACGTAATGACCAAATATGATCCGGAACTGCGTGACAACACGGTATCGGAATGGCGCCTGCGCCTGTTGCTGCGCCTGGCTCGCTGGGACGACGCTTATCAACTGACCCGCCGCCTGCCGCAGGATCTGGCGACCACCAATCGCTGGCGCTACTGGCAGGCACGCAGCCTGGAACTGGCGCAACCGCAAAACCCGGAAGCGCAGACGCTATACAAAGGTCTGGCACGGGAGCGTGATTTCTACGGCTTCCTCGCCGCCGATCGCTCGCAATCCCCGTACTCGTTGAACAATAAGCCGTTGGTGCTCAGTCAGGCGCTGATCAACAAGGTACGCAATACGCCGGGCGTGCGCCGCGCGCTGGAATTCCATGCCCGCGGGCAGATCGTCGACGGTCGCCGCGAGTGGTATCACGTCAGCCGCCACTTCAACCGTGACGAAATGGTCGCCCAGGCCAAACTCGCCTACGACCTGAAGTGGTATTTCCCGGCGATCCGCACCATCAGTCAGGCGCAGTACTGGGACGATCTGGATATTCGCTTCCCGATGGCCCACCGCGAAACCCTCGTGCGGGAAGCCAAGGTTCGCGGCCTGCATTCAAGTTGGGTGTTCGCCATCACCCGTCAGGAAAGTGCCTTCATGGATGACGCCCGCTCCGGCGTCGGCGCCAGCGGCCTGATGCAATTGATGCCCGGCACCGCCAAGGAAACCGCGCGCAAGTTCAGCATTCCGCTGGCCTCGCCGCAGCAAGTGCTCGATCCGGACAAGAATATCCAGCTCGGCGCTGCTTATCTGAGCCAGGTGCACAGCCAGTTCAACGGCAACCGCGTACTCGCTTCCGCCGCCTATAACGCCGGCCCCGGCCGCGTACGTCAGTGGCTACGCGGCGCTGATCACCTGAGTTTCGACGTGTGGGTGGAAAGCATCCCCTTTGACGAAACCCGCCAGTACGTGCAAAACGTGCTGTCTTATTCGGTGATCTACGGCCAGAAGCTCAATTCGCCGCAACCGCTGGTGGATTGGCATGAACGCTATTTTGATGATCAGTGATCGACTACGGTTCGATTAAACGAAAATGCCCGCATTGAGAAATGCGGGCATTTTTTATGGGGCGCCAACTAGTTGGTTGTCGCGTGCTGGCCATCACTGAACTGCAATGACGCCAGCCGTGCATACAACGGGTTGCTCACAATCAATTCCTGATGCGTACCGATTGCCACGAGCTTGCCCTGATCCATCACAGCAATCCGGTCGGCATTCTTCACCGTGGCCAAACGATGGGCGATGACCAGTGTGGTGCGGTTGTGCATCAGGCTCGGCAAGGCTTGCTGAATCAGGTGTTCACTTTGCGCATCAAGGGCGCTGGTGGCTTCGTCGAGCAGCAAGATCGGCGCGTCGACCAACAACGCCCGGGCGATAGCCAACCGCTGACGCTGGCCGCCGGAGAGTCCGAGACCGCCATCGCCCAAATGGGTCTGGTAGCCGTCGGGCATCTGCACAATAAAGTCGTGAGCATGAGCAATCCGCGCCGCCTCCTTGACTTGCTCCAGGGTCGCCGTCGGACAGCCATAACGGATGTTCTCTTCCACGCTGCCAAAAAACAGTGCCGGCGTTTGTGAAACCAGGGCGAAACAGCGACGCAGATCCAGCGGATCCAGACGCGTCACTGGCACGCCATCGAGCAGAATCCGGCCTTGGCCGGGATCGTAGAAGCGCAACAGCAAGTCATACACCGTGGATTTACCGGCACCGGACGGCCCCACCAATGCCAGGGTTTCGCCTGCCCTGACCGTAAGATTCAAACCGTCGACGGCGTAGCTTTCTGGCCTTGAAGGGTAGGAAAACCTTACATCCTGCAGCTCCAACTCGCCCCTCACCCGCGCAGGCAACGTCACCAATCCGGACGTTGGCGGCTGGATAATATTTTCCGAGCGCAGTAATTCGGCAATCCGCTCGGCGGCGCCGGCCGCGCGTTGCAACTCGCCAATCACTTCACTCAGTGTGCCAAAAGCGCTGCCGACGATCAGGCTGTAGAAGACGAACGCAGCCAGTTCACCGGCAGAAATTCGCCCGGCAATCACGTCCATCCCGCCAACCCACAACATGACCGCCACGGCACCCAACACCAGCACGATGACCAATGTGATCAGCCATGCCCGCTGGAAGATTCGTTTGCGCGCCGTTTCGAAAGCCTGTTCGACAGTGGTGGCGAAGCGCTGCTCGTCCTGCACCTGATGGTTGTAGGCTTGCACGGTTTTGATCTGGCCGAGGGTTTCGGAAACATAGCTGCCAATGTCGGCAATCCGGTCCTGGCTCAGCCGCGACAGGTTACGCACGCGTCGGCCGAAGATCAGGATCGGCGCGATCACCAATGGAAGGGCGATAACAACGATGCTGGTAAGTTTTGGATTGGTGATAAACAGCAACACCACGCCGCCGATGACCATCAGCAGATTGCGCAGAAACAGCGAAAGCGACGAGCCGATCACCGATTGCAGCAATGTCGTATCAGCGGTCAGGCGTGACTGGATTTCCGAGCTGCGGTTGTCCTCGTAGAACCCCGGATGCAGGTACACCAGATGGTTGAACACCTGTCGACGAATGTCCGCCACACAACGCTCGCCGATCCACGACACTAAGTAGAACCGGGCAAATGTACCCACCGCCAGACCAAGCACCAGCAGCATGAACAGGCCAATGGATTGATTGAGCAGGTGCGGCGACTGGGTCATGAATCCCTGATCGACCAGCAGTTTGATGCCCTGCCCCATCGACAGAGTGATACCAGCGGTGAGGATCAACGCGAGCAGCGCGCCGAAGGCCTGCCAACGATACGGCGCAAGAAAATGGCTGGTCAGGCGCAGGGCGCGCCGGTGCCTTGAGGAAAGCATCGAGATCATTCGGATTCACATCTGTGCGGATGAATAGGGCCTGCCTACAAGCTCAATGGGGTGGAACTCTGTAAATCACAATGAGTCAGGTTAAATATGCCCCCAAAGACTAGGCCATAGTTGCTATTGGTCTAAAGTCCCGGTTGAGACGAGCGGTCATTTCTGTTTGAGTGGAGATGCCGCCGCCGACAGACCGCAGGGAGTTGTCACAGCCCGGTCACGTGGGGGTTTTAACCTAGGCGCACAACCTGATGAGGAGACAGGCCATGTCCTTGCAACAAAGCAGCGAAGACAAGATTGAAGTGATCCGCACCAAGCCCGGCCAGACTCTGGGTTGCTCGATTATCGATGAACAGGGGCGCGAAGTACCGATCACTGAAGACATGATCCAGGACGCCTGCCGCGAACTGGATAAGCGATTGGTCAAGCCTGCCGAACAAAAGTGATATAGCCACCGTCTTCCTGACCCGGCCCCTTTGGCCGGGTTTTTTCTGTCTGCCAGTGCGGTGGCTTAGATTGCCACCGCGCCAAGCGCAGCCACAATCTGCTGCAACACCGGCGAATCCCCGGCGATCCGCACTTTCAGCCCTTCAATCTCGCGCCGAACCGGATATTGCTTGCGCAACACATCAAACGCCGCCCGCTGCTCGCTGACATTGCCTACAAGGCTGCGACGAAAATCTGCGTCATCCCGGCGCGGGTCGTACACGCCACGGCACAACATCGCCAACACCCAAGCCGGATCGCTGTCAGCATGCAAGGTTACTTCCGACAACCAGGGTGCTGGCAGTAAGTCAGTGAGCTGGATGCTCGCAGGCATACCGATGAAGTCGCAGTAAGCCTGATAGATCTGCGCTGTGCCGCGCTGTTTGCCGTCGAGGCTGTAACCGGCAATGTGCGGCGTTGCCAGGACGCAGAGATCAGCCAGTGACACGTCGACCTCGGGCTCGGCTTCCCAGACATCCAGAACCGCTTGCAGGTCTTCGCGCTCCAGCAGCACTTTGCGCAGTGCAGCGTTATCCACCACAGGACCGCGTGCGGCATTGATCAGCCACGCGCCGGGTTTGAGTTGCTGCAAACGTTGCTGATCGAACAGATGCCACGTCGCGCCGTCACCGCTGCGGGTCAGTGGCGTGTGCAGGCTGATCACATCGCACTGCTCGATGATTTGCTCCAGGCTGACGTAATCGCCACCTTCGGCAGCCTGACGCGGCGGATCGCAGACTTTCACGTTCCAGCCCAAGCCCTTCAGGACGTTGATCAGACGACCGCCCACTTCACCTGCGCCCACCACACCGAAAGTGCGTTGAGTCAGATCAACACCTTCGATTTCGGCGAGGGTCAGCAGACTGCCGAGCACGTAATCGACCACGCCCCGGGCGTTGCAGCCGGGCGCGCTCGACCAGGCAATGCCGGCCTCAGCGAAATACTCCAGATCCAGATGATCGGTGCCAATGGTGCACGTCCCCACGAAGCGAACCTTGCTGCCCTCTAGCAACGCGCGGTTGACGTTGGTCACGGAACGTACCAGCAACACGTCAGCCTGCTCGACCGTCGCACGGTCGATGGAGCGGCCCGGTACCCGGCGGATCTCGCCGAAACCTTCAAAAAAGGCATCGAGCAGCGGAATATTTTCGTCGGCAACAATCAGCATGGCGGGCTCCTTGGGCGGATCGGCAGTTTAGGTGCAGATGCACGGTTGGGCCAGCAGGCTTTGTGATTACAAATCCGCAACAGAGGATTTTTCCTGACCAAAGCGTCAGCGGCGTAGAATGCGGCGCCCTGCGCATCAATCTCCGTGGACGCTTTGCCTGTGAATTCTGTAACTGACCAACCTGTCGCCGTCTGCCTGACCCGCCCCGCGCGGATTCGCCTGGAGTTCAAGAACCTGCTCGCCCTGGCGTTGCCGATCATCATCGCGCAACTGGCAACCACGGCCATGGGCTTCGTCGATGCAGTGATGGCCGGTCGCGTCGGACCGAAGGATCTGGCGGCCGTGGCACTGGGTAACTCGATCTGGGTGCCGGTGTTCCTGCTGATGACCGGCACCCTGCTGGCCACCACGCCAAAAGTCGCCCAGCGTTACGGCGCCGGCACCCATAGCGAGATCGGCCCGATCGTGCGTCAGGCGTTGTGGCTGGCGCTGGTGGTCGGACTGATCGCGACCACCATGCTGGTTGCAGCCGAACCGGTGCTGCACCTGATGAAAGTCGATCCAGAGCTGATCGGCCCGTGCATGCAGTATTTGCACGGTATAGCCAGTGGTCTGCCGGCGGTGGCGTTCTACCATGTGCTGCGCTGCTTCAGTGACGGCCTCGGTCGTACCCGCCCGGCGATGGTGCTGGGCCTGTGCGGGCTGGCGCTGAATATCCCGCTGAACTACGTGTTCATTTATGGTCATTTCGGCGTGCCAGCCATGGGTGGCGTTGGCTGCGGCTGGGCCACGGCAATTGTGATGTGGGTGATGGCGCTGGGCCTGGCCGGTTACGAGCGCTGGGCACCGGCTTATCGTTCTAGCGAACTGTTCAGCCGCTTCGACTGGCCGCAATGGGCAGTCATCAAGCGTCTGCTGGCGATCGGTCTGCCGATCGGCATCGCGGTGTTTGCCGAGTCGAGCATCTTCGCGGTGATCGCGCTGCTGATCGGCAGCCTTGGCGCTACCGTGGTGGCCGGGCACCAGATTGCGCTGAACGTCAGCTCACTGGTGTTCATGATTCCCTACTCGCTGGGCATGGCCGTGACCGTGCGCGTCGGTCAGGCTCTCGGTCGCGAAGAACCACGCGAGGCGCGTTTCGCCGCAGGCGTCGGCATGGGCACCGCGCTGGCTTATGCCTGTCTGTCGGCGAGCATGATGTTGCTGCTGCGTGAACCGATTGCGGCGATCTACACGGCTGATCCGACGGTGATTCACATCGCGGCGATGTTGATTGTGTACTCGGCGCTGTTCCAGTTTTCCGATGCGATTCAGGTCACCGCCGCCGGTGCCCTGCGCGGTTATCAGGACACTCGGGTGACGATGATCCTGACTCTGTTCGCCTATTGGGGCATCGGCCTGCCGGTGGGTTACGCCCTCGGCCTGACCGACTGGCTCGGCGAACCGCGTGGTCCGAGCGGCTTGTGGCAAGGTTTGATCGTGGGCTTGAGCTGTGCGGCGCTGATGCTGTCGATCAGGCTGACACGCAGCGCACGCAAGCGCATTCGTATCAGTCGTTCGTTGGGCTGATCAGCCATAAAAAAAGACCTGCATTTGCAGGTCTTTTTTTGTCTGTCAGCCGGACTTCTTGCGAATCCAGTACAGGTAAGTACCGGCCTCTTCGTGCTGCCCCACCAGTTCGTGGTCGAGAAACACACAGAACTTGGGAATGTCGCGGCGAGTCGAGGGATCAGTGGCGATCACCTTGAGCAGTCCGCCAGGCACCAGATCACGGATGTGCTGGTGCAGCATCATCACCGGCTCCGGGCAATTGAGGCCGGTGGCGTCGAGGGTGCCGTCGACCGGCGTGTCGATCATTTCACTCATGATTCACTCCTGAAACTGGCCGGCATTGTCGCGCATTGCCGGGTGCTCGGTCATCTTTTGGTCTTTTTCACATCGTGCCGGCGCAGGTGGCAGGTCACTTCCTCACGGTCGTGATACAGCTGTTTGCAGCCGATATCGACCTTGATCCCGCGCGCCTTGAAACCATCGGCGATGCGCTCAAGCAGGCGCTTCACCTCGGCGTAACGCTGCTTCATTGGCAATTTCAGGTTAACCACGGCCTCGCGGCAATGGCCCTCGCCAATCCACTCTTCGAGCATCGCCGCGTTACGCGCCGGTTTCTCGACGATGTCGCAAACCATCCAGTCCACCGGTTGCTTGGGCTTGAAGGTGAAGCCGTCGGCCATCAAGTGCTGCACCAACCCCGTGTCCATCAGGCTTTCGGCCATCGGGCCGTTGTCGATGGCGGTCACCAGCATGCCGCGATTGACCAGTTGCCAGGTCCAACCGCCCGGCGCTGCGCCCAGGTCGACACCGGTCATGTCACTGTGCAGACGGTCTTCCCACTGGTCACGCGGGATGAAGTGATGCCAGGCCTCTTCCAGTTTCAGCGTCGAACGGCTCGGCGCTTCACGCGGGAACTTCAAACGTGGAATGCCCATCGGCCACATCGCCGAGTTACCGGCGTCGGCCATGCCGAGAAACACTTCGCGACCGCTTTTGAACGTCAGCAACAGACGCGGCTTGCTGGCGTCATCCACCAGTTTGCCGGCGCCGGTCAGGGCCTTGCGCAGCGGGCCTTCGAATTTCTTGCAGAAGTTCGACAGTTCCTTGCCGTCGTTGGTGTCGACGACTTCCAGCCAGAGGCTGCCGCACACCGGGAATTCGGCCATGTTCGCGAGGATTACGCTGATGCGGTCGGTTTCCGGCAGATCGATGAAGACGCCACGCGCCCATTGGCGCGGGAAGATCAACTCGGCGAAACGCTGACCGCGCATCAGGCGCTCGGCGCCGTCTTCTTCGGTGCAGACAAACTCGGCGCACGCGGTGGCCGCTTTGGCCTTGGCGTAGCCGGCCACGTTCAACTGCGCCGCGAGGTCGGAAATCTCCGAACAGACTTCGCCTTCGAAGCCGGGCCGGCAATGCATGAATAGGGTGTTCATTCTTACTCCTGGGCAGAGGACGATTATTCGCCCTCCGCGCGATGCTCAGGTCTTGCGTTGCAGCAAAGCCTGTCACGAAAACCGGCGCATGATAGCCGAAGTCGGAACCTTGGACTTGCCCATAGAGTCCAGTTATTAGCCAGCTACTGAAAACAGGGCTACGTTGTTAGCTCTGCCCGTCCCCTCAATCCGTAGCCGTGCGGATTCAAAGGAGTGATTGTAATGCCGTCCCTCGATAGCCTGAAAACCCTCAAGACCCTGCAGATCGACGACAAGACCTACCACTATTTCAGCCTGCCTGATGCCGCCAAGAGCCTCGGCAATATCGACACGCTGCCGATGTCGCTGAAAGTCCTGCTGGAAAACCTGCTGCGCTGGGAAGATGAAAAAACCGTCACCGGCGCCGACCTCAGGGCAATCGCCGCATGGCTCAAGGAGCGTCGCTCCGACCGGGAAATCCAGTACCGTCCCGCCCGCGTGCTGATGCAAGACTTTACCGGTGTCCCTGCCGTGGTCGACCTCGCTGCGATGCGCGCCGCCATGGCCAAGGCTGGCGGTGATCCGCAGCGAATCAATCCGTTGTCGCCGGTGGATCTGGTGATCGACCACTCAGTGATGGTCGACAAATTCGCTACCGCCAGCGCTTTCGAACAGAACGTCGACATCGAGATGCAGCGCAACGGCGAACGTTACGCCTTCCTGCGTTGGGGCCAGAGCGCTTTCGACAACTTCAGCGTGGTGCCGCCGGGCACCGGGATCTGCCATCAGGTCAACCTCGAATACCTCGGCCGCACCGTGTGGACCAAGGACGAAGACGGCCGCACCTATGCCTTCCCCGACACCCTGGTTGGCACCGACTCCCACACCACCATGATCAATGGCCTCGGCGTACTTGGCTGGGGCGTCGGCGGGATCGAGGCGGAGGCGGCGATGCTCGGGCAACCGGTGTCGATGCTGATTCCGGAAGTGATCGGTTTCAAACTGACCGGCAAGCTCAAGGAAGGCATTACCGCCACCGACCTGGTGCTGACGGTAACGCAGATGCTGCGCAAGAAAGGCGTGGTCGGCAAATTTGTCGAGTTCTACGGTGATGGCCTCGCCGATCTGCCGCTGGCCGACCGCGCGACCATCGCCAACATGGCGCCGGAATACGGTGCGACGTGCGGTTTCTTCCCGGTCGATGACGTGACGCTGGAGTACTTGCGCCTGTCCGGACGGCCGCCAGAAGTGGTGAAACTGGTCGAGGCTTATACCAAGGCTCAGGGCCTGTGGCGTCTGCCCGGTCAGGAGCCCGTATTTACCGACAGCCTGTCGCTGGACATGGGCAGCGTTGAGGCCAGTCTTGCCGGGCCGAAACGCCCGCAGGATCGCGTTTCATTACCGAATGTCGCCCAGGCCTTCAGCGACTTCCTCGATTTGCAATTCAAGCCGACCAGCAAAGAAGAAGGACGCCTTGAAAGTGAAGGTGGCGGCGGCGTGGCCGTGGGCAATGCCGATCTGGTCGGGGAAACGGAGTACGAATACGAAGGCCACACCTATCGCCTGAAAAACGGTGCCGTGGTCATCGCTGCGATCACCTCTTGCACCAACACGTCCAACCCGAGCGTGATGATGGCGGCCGGGCTGCTGGCGAAAAAAGCCGTGGAAAAGGGCCTGACCCGTAAACCGTGGGTCAAAAGCTCGCTGGCACCCGGTTCAAAAGTGGTCACCGATTACTACAAGGCCGCCGGACTGACGCAGTACCTCGACCAGCTCGGCTTCTCTCTGGTCGGCTATGGCTGCACGACCTGCATCGGTAACTCCGGGCCTTTGCCCGAGCCGATCGAAAAGGCTATTCAGAAAGCCGATCTCGCCGTCGCCTCGGTGCTCTCCGGCAACCGCAACTTCGAAGGCCGGGTGCATCCACTAGTGAAAACCAACTGGCTGGCATCACCGCCGCTGGTGGTGGCTTATGCCTTGGCCGGTACTGTGCGTACCGATATCAGCAGCGAACCGCTGGGTAACGATCAGCAGGGCAATCCGGTGTACTTGCGTGATATCTGGCCAAGCAGCAAGGAAATCGCCGACGCGGTCAGTCAAGTCAACACCGCGATGTTCCACAAGGAATACGCCGAGGTGTTTGCCGGTGACGAGCAGTGGCAAGCCATCGAAGTGCCGCAGGCGGCAACCTATGTGTGGCAGGACGACTCGACCTACATCCAGCATCCGCCGTTTTTCGACAATATTTCCGGCCCGCTGCCGGAGATCAAGGATGTCAAAGCTGCGCGGGTACTGGCGCTGCTGGGCGACTCGGTGACCACTGACCACATCTCCCCCGCCGGCAACATCAAGGCCGACAGCCCGGCCGGACGCTATCTGCGCGAAAAAGGTGTGGAGCCGCGAGACTTCAACTCCTACGGCTCACGTCGCGGCAACCATGAAGTGATGATGCGCGGTACCTTCGCCAATATTCGCATCCGCAACGAAATGCTCGGCGGCGAAGAAGGTGGCAACACCCTTTACATTCCCACCGGCGAGAAAATGCCGATCTACGATGCGGCCATGCGTTATCAGGCATCGGGAACGCCGCTGGTGGTGATTGCCGGACAGGAATATGGCACGGGCTCAAGTCGGGACTGGGCAGCCAAAGGCACCAACCTGCTGGGCGTCAAAGCCGTGATCGCGGAAAGCTTCGAGCGGATCCACCGCTCCAACCTGGTGGGCATGGGTGTGCTGCCATTGCAGTTCAAGCTTGATCAGAACCGCAAGAGCCTGAACCTGACCGGTAAGGAGACCTTTGAAGTTCTGGGCCTGAGCGGCGTCGAACTGACGCCGCGGATGAACCTGCCCCTGGTGATCACCCGTGAAGACGGGCGCCAGGAGAAAATCGAAGTGCTGTGCCGGATCGACACCTTGAATGAGGTGGAGTACTTCAAGTCGGGCGGGATTCTGCATTATGTGTTGCGGCAGTTGATCGCTTCGTAAACCTGTCGAGGCACAAACACCGCGATCCGGCGGTGTTTGTGTTTAAGCGCAGCACTTTTCTACAGACGAAAAAAAACCCGCCGAAGCGGGTTTTTCCCAAGACCATTATCGACTCCCTGTCGGCAGCGATCCTTGCAGATGGTCGATCATCCCTGATCCTGAAGCACTCCCTGTGCTTCAGTTGATGTGTGTAGATTACGCGCTGGATCCAATCGGCAATAGTCGCAATAGCTACCATCGCGTGTAAGACATTCGCCATAGCAGCCCTTCCGAAAACCCTTAGACGTTTCAGTCATCGAGCGACGAAGCGTCACTGTCTTCGCGCAGACGGGCCTTGGCGCTTTCGGCGAGAAAGCGCTCGAGCCTGCTCAATTGCTCTTCCCAGCCACGGCTGTCCATGTAATACGCCTCTTTCTGGCGGATATCGGGAATATGGGCAAAACCCGATTCGGACACCGTTAGCAACGTGCCATCCTCGTAATCCTGCAGATCGAACTTGACCAGCGTCGTCGGCTCCTGGGAATAGTCGATCTTCGGATTGACTGCATACGGATGCCAACGGAATGAAAACAACTGCTGCGGCTCGACCCGCTCGACCAGCACATTCCACAGCACATGTTCATAACCCGGATATGTGACCTGACCTTGTGTCCATTCACCGGCAATAAAACGTCTGCCCTCCAGCGCCACGCCAAACCACTGGCCGAACGCCTCGGCATCCACCAGCGCGCGCCAGACATGCGATCGTGGCGATTTGAGCGTTATCTTGCGTTCAAAGCTGTTAGGTACTGGTTTCACACGTCACCTCCTGTTCTGAACACTAGGCTTGTATGACCACATGTCCAACCTGAAGTTGTATCAAACGGCTGCCCGGCACTCTGTTTAGTCCGGCTACACTGCTTGCTCTTTAACTTTAAATGAGCATTTCTTATGTCCCCACGCCTGCTCCTGGCCCTGACGCCATTTCTCTTCCCGGCCCTCGCCCACGCCGCCGTCGACTGCGCCAATGCCAGCGACCAAGCCACCATGAACCAGTGTGCCGGCCAGGATTTCAAAGCGGCGGACAAAGAGTTGAATAAGGTGTATCAGCAGATCACCGGGCGTTTGAAGGACAACCCGGATGGCAAGAAGCTGTTGGTGAATGCGCAGCGGGCGTGGATCGGGTTTCGTGATGCCGAGTGCAAGTTTTCGTCGTCCGGCGTGACAGGCGGGAGTGTTTATCCGTGGGTTTACAGCAATTGCATGACGGCTGTGACCAAGGTGCGAGTCGAGGCGCTGAAGCAGTATTTGAAGTGTGAAGAAGGTGACATGAGTTGCCCGGTTCCCGGGGCATGATTTTTGGAATGTCTCCGACACATTCAGTAACGCCCACTGTCGCCCTTTAACTAAAGGCAAGCCTCTAATCGCCGATAAAGGGCTGACAACCAACGATCAGGGAATGACGAAATGGCGATCTCTTTAAACTCTGCTTTTATCCAGCCATCAGCCTTTGAGCTGAGCAAAACAGCCCAACCATTGACAACAGCATCGCTCAGCGAAGACCTCAAAAAGACGGCGGTCAACCTCAATCCGGCGGCGGTTTATCATCCCAGTGATGAAGCCCAGACAATCAGCCCGACCATGGAAGCGATCGACGTCTGGCTCGGCCGATCCCAGGCAGCTGACTTCCCTCAAATTGCCGAACAGCACAAAAACGCCCACGAATCGCTGAAACTGGCGTTTGAAGACTTCAAATCGGCCTTGAGTTACACCTTCCCGGATATCGCCAACAAGAAATTCGGCTTTACTGTTGAAGCCGATGGCAACCTCAAAGCGCTGAACCCCGACAACGAGCTGAGCGCTTCAGACATGGATCAACTCAACTCACTGCTCAATGCCTCAGGCGCATTGAAAACGGCGGCACTCAGTTATCGGGACACGTCCATCGAGTTGGTCGCGGCGGATGCCGGGTGGGGAGGCAGCCATTTGGGCAAGTACAACCTGACCAAAGAAAACTTCGCCAACACCATTGATATGGCAGCCCTTTTTCTGCCCAAGGGCAAGGCGCCCAGCGCTGAAGCCATAGACGGCCTTTTCTCGCATCAGTTATGGCGCAAAGGTGAGCTGGGCACGCCGGCCTCGGATGCAGCCATTGTGGCCGCACGCGATGCCGCAATCGATGCCAAAAGAATCGATGAGAAGGTCTGAGTCCCGACTAAACGTGCGGATCACCCGGCGCCTTGCTCGGCGCCGCGTATTGCGGCTTGAGATGGCCATCCTGATCGAGTAACCAGGCGTCCATGATCTGCCTCACCACGGGACCTGCGACACGACCACCCGCCTCACCGTTTTCGATCATCACCGAAATCGCGATCTTCGGATGCTCAGCTGGAGCGAAACCGACGAACAAGGCGTTGTCGCGGTGGCGCTCCAGCGTCTTATCGCGGTTGTAGCGCTCGCCTTGCTTTATCGCCACCACCTGCGCCGTGCCGCTCTTGCCAGCTATACGGTATTGCGCACCCGCTGCTGCTGCCCGGGCAATGCCGCGCGCATCGTGCATCACCATCTGCATGCCATGGTTGACCTGCTCCCAGTCGCGCGGATCCTTGAGCAGGATGTTCGGCATCGGGTGCTCGTCCACAGGTGCTACGCCATCGACGGTCTTGGCCAGATGCGGACGGTTCCAGACACCTTTATTGGCAATCAGTGCGGTGGCTTGAGCCAGTTGCAGCGGCGTCACCTGCATATAACCCTGACCGATGCCAAGGATGACTGTTTCGCCGGGGAACCAAGCCTGTCGCCTTGTGGCACGCTTCCAGGCTTGGGACGGCATCAGTCCGGGAGATTCTTCAAACATATCCAGCGAGACTTTCTCACCGAGACCGAACATGGCCATGTAGTCGTGCAGGCGATCAATGCCCAGTTTGTGCGCAAGGTCGTAGAAGTAGGTGTCGTTAGAACGCATGATCGCGGCGTCCATATCTACCCAGCCGTCGCCGCTGTGGTTCCAGTTACGGTACTTGTGATCGAAGTCCGGGAGTTGGTAATAGCCCGGATCGAACACGCGGCTCTGCGGCGTGACCACGCCGGCATCTAGGCCGGCGATCGCCACTTCCGGTTTGATAGTCGAGCCCGGCGCGTACAAGCCACGCAGCACGCGATTGAAGAGCGGTCGGTCGATGGAGTCACGCAGCGCGGAATACTCCTTGGAGCTGATGCCGGTGACGAACAGGTTCGGGTCAAAACTCGGATTGCTGACCATGGCCAGCACTTCCCCTGTGGACGGATCAAGCGCCACAACTGAACCACGACGATCACCCAGCGCGGCCTCGGCTGCTTCCTGCAGTTTGACGTCGAGACTCAGGACGATGTTTTTGCCTGGCACCGGGTCGGTGTGCTTGAGCACGCGCAATACTCTGCCTTGGGCGTTGGTTTCAACTTCCTCGTAACCGACGTGACCGTGCAGTTGTGCTTCGTAGAAGCGTTCGATACCGGTTTTGCCGATGGACTGGGTGCCACGGTATTCAACCGAGTCGAGGGTCTTGGATTCTTTCTCGTTGATCCGGCCTACGTAGCCTATTGAATGGGCGAAGTGCGCACCAAGAGGGTAATCACGGACGAACTGCGCTTCGACATCAAGGCCAGGCAAACGGAATTCATTGACCGCTAACACGGCAATCTGCTCTTCAGTCAGTTCGTAAAACAGCGTCACCGGCGTGAATGGATGCCGAGACTGCTTCATAGCCTTGTCGAACACGGTGCGATCTTCTGCAGGCAGATGCAGAAGATTTATAACCTCATCCAGCTCCTGATTCACATCAGTCGCGCGTTCACGAGTGATGGTCAGGTTGTAACTGGGACGATTGTCGGCCAGAAGCACGCCATTGCGGTCGTAGATCAGCCCGCGTGTCGGAGGGATTGGCAAGACGTGCACCCGGTTGTTTTCAGAGATGGTCGAGTGATAGTCGAATTCCACAACTTGCAGAATGTACATGCGAACGACGAGGGCACAGCTGACAGCGAAGACGAACAAGGCGCAGGCGATCAATCGCGTGTTGACCAGACGCGTCTCTTTTTCGTGATCTTTGATCGGGATTGGCTCAGGCATTTCTACAGCAACTCTTTGACATAAATGAGTGCCGATCCGTGGGCATGACATCAGTCCGTGAAAAAACGAGCTGCACCATACCAAAACTACCCGGTCACTTCAGAACGATTTTCCCAGCGGTAGCTGTTGCGATGGTTTGATGTGGCTGACGCGAGCAAAAAACTTTCCTGCGGACAAAACAAAACCCCAACTGCTTTCGCAATTGGGGTTTCGGAATTTAATCTTGACGATGACCTACTCTCACATGGGGAAACCCCACACTACCATCG
>NZ_JBIUWI010000085.1:0-4493 GCF_044743385.1 Pseudomonas sp. NPDC087639
GCAAGAACTCAATGAGCTCTACGCGACCTCGTTCGAAGTGGACACCTAGTGGATCGTTGACGCGGCCAGCCGTCGTCAGAAGTGGATCGACCAGGCCCAGTCGCTGAACCTGTACATCGCCGGCGCATCGGGCAAGAAACTCGACGTGACCTACCGCATGGCTTGGTACCGTGGTCTGAAAACCACCTACTACCTCCGTGCCCTGGCCGCGACCAGCACCGAGAAGTCGACCATCAACACCGGCAAGCTGAACGCTGTTTCCAGCGGCGGCAACCATGGTGATGATTCGGTTCTGGCAGCTCCGGCCGGTCCCGCTCCAGTGCCAAAGGCTTGCGCGATTGACGAGCCGGATTGCGAAGCTTGCCAATAAGCTGAGCCGGTGAGCGCTGCAAGGCGCTGACCTGAAAACCCCCGATCAGTCCTCTGGGTTGTCGGGGGTTTTCTTTTGCCTGCCTTTTAAGATCTTTTGATCCTGATTCCACCAGGCAAAAAAAAGCCCCTCTGACGAGGGGCTTCTTATGCAGCGCCAACCAGCATCAAGTCATCTGAATGATGGTCTGCATGATGGTGCTCTGGGTGGAGATGGTCTTGGCGTTCGCCTGATAGTTGCTCTGCGCCTTGATCAGATCCACCAGCTCATTGGTCAGGTTAACGTTCGACTCTTCCAGCGAGTTCGACACGATCGAACCCAGCGTACCGGTCTTCGGCGAATCAACCCCGGCCACACCCGACGCGAACGTCTCCTTCCAGCGCGTACCGCCAATCGGCTGCAGACCCTGCTCGTTGGCAAAGCTCGCCACCGCCACCTGACCAATCGCCTTGGTCTGCTGGTTGCTGAAGTTAGCCGTCATCACACCGGTCGAATCGATGGTCAGGCTGGAGATCTGGCCAGTCGCATAACCGTCCTGATACTGCGCAGTACGCGCGGTCGGAGCGTTATAGGACGTGGTCAACGCGGTGTTGAACGCGATACCGGTCGAGTTGGCCTTGGAACCGTTCGGGCCCCAGGTCACTGGCGAGGTCGTCGCGTTTGTCACCACACCTGGAATCCAGCCGCTCATGGTCAGGGTGTTGCCGGTTTTGGTCCAGCCAGCGCCAGCCGTCAGGGTCGCGATGGAACCATCAGAGTTGAACGTGAGGTCGTGGGTCATCGGTGTCAGGGTGTTGTTGGCCGGATCCGATGGGGTACGACCATCCATGTAGGTGTAGACGCGCCAGGCATTGGTACCCGTTTTCACGTAGTACTGATCCATGCGGTGCTCGTTACCCTGAGTATCGTAGACCGGCGTGGAAATGAGCTTGTTGTAGCTGTTCAGGTCAGTCGGGCTGAACGTGGTCACGGTAGGCAAGGTGTCCTCCGAGTTCACGTTCATGGTCTGGTCAATCTTGGACGTCGCGTTCGGCTTGAGGGCCGAAGTGTCGATCTTCAGGTCAGTCAGCACGCCGGTCATGATCTTGCCGTTGGCATCAACGCCGTAACCTTGCAGACGGTTACCGTTGTTATCGACCACGTAGTTTTCAGCGTCGGTCTTGAATGCACCGGCACGGGTGTAGCTCAGGGAACCGTTGTCGCTGAGGATGAAGAAACCGTTGCCCTGGATACCCATGTCCAGCACGTTGCCGGTGTTGTTCACATCACCTTGGCCGAACTGCTGGGAAACGTTGGCCAGGCGCACGCCGTTACCGACGGTTTTGCTACCGGTACCCAGGCGAGTGGCCGAGTACACGTCTTCGAATTCTGCACGGGACGATTTGAAACCGGTGGTCGCAACGTTGGCGATGTTGTTGCCGGTCACGTCCAGTTGCTTGTTGGCAGCATAGAGACCGCTAAGGCCGATATTGAAAGACATATTCCACTCCTTTGTGCCGGTTAGTCGGCTCTATATACCAATGGTTTGTACTTTGGACAGCGCAACGCTGCCCAGGCCCGCCAGGTTCAGCATCAACTCACCGCCGGTCTGGCTGATGGTCACGCTGTTGACGGTAGCTGGCAGGTAAGTCACCAGCGAAGTGGCCTTGCCGTCGTAAGTGGCGCTGGCGGTGAACGTGTAAGTGCCCGCCTTCGCGACCGCACCGGAAGCGTCCTTGCCGTCCCAGATGAAGCTGGCGTTGCCGGCTTTCTGGGTGCCCATGTCGATGGTGCGCACGACTTTGCCATCGGCATCTTTGATCGAGAGCGAAACTGCGCCGGAGGCCGGAACCACGACGGTGCCGTTGAGGCTTTTGCTGGTGTCGACTACAGCCTTGTCGGTCTGCGCGATGACCGAACGGCCAACCAGCGACGACGCCTGCAATGCTTGCGAGGAGTTGTAGTTGCCGGCAATGCCGGTGACGGTGTCGTTCAGCGTGGTGATGCCTTCCAGGCTGCTGAACTGCGCCAACTGAGCGACGAACTCGCTGTTGTCCTGCGGATCAAGCGGGTTCTGGTTCTTCAGTTGGGTGACCAGCAGTTGCAGGAAGGCATCTTTGCCCAAAGCCTGCTTGCCGGTGGCGCTGTTGGTGGCCGCAGCCAGACCATCAGTGGTCGTCCCGGTCTTGACCGAAGAATTGGCCAGAACGTCTTTGATGCTTACGCCGCTGGTGGAATCGGAAACACTCATGGCAGTCGCCCCTTATTACTGACCGAGGGTCAGTACCTTCTGCATCATGGTTTTGGCGGTGTTCATCATTTCGGCGTTGGTCTGGAAGGAACGGCTCGCGGAAATCATGTCAGCCATTTCTTCCACCACGTTGACGTTCGGGTAGTAGACGTAGCCTTTGCCGTCAGCGGCCGGATGGTTCGGCTCGTAACGCGCTTCGAGGTTGCTCTGGTCTTCGACCACACCGAGTACCTGCACGCCTTGACCGGCCGCATCCTGGCTCTGGAACAGCGAGTTGCTGCCGCTGTTCTGGCCACCCTGGAACATGGTGGCGAACACCGGGTGACGGGCGCGGTAGGTCTGGTCGATGCTCGAAGAGACGGTTTCGGCGTTGGCGATGTTCGAAGCCACGGTGTTCAGACGCGTGGTTTGTGCGCTCATGCCGCTACCGGCAATGTTGAAAACGCTGGACAGGGACATGGATTACTCTCCGCGCAGGGCTGATACCAGCCCTTTGAATTTGCTGTTGAGCAGCGTGAAGCTGGCCTGGAAGCCGACGGCGTTTTCCGCGTAATTCGACTGTTCCAGTTGTGCATCCACGGTGTTCTGGTCGATCGACGGTTGCATCGGCGTGCGATACATCAGCGACTCGTCGCCGTTGCCCAGTCCTTCAGCCTCGATGTGACGGCTGTTGGTCATGTTCAGGGCAAACGTGCCACCGCTCTTGGTTTTCTCGGTCTGTGCTTCGAGCACTTTGGAGAATTCCAGATCCCGCGCCTTGTAGTTCGGGGTATCGGCGTTGGCGATGTTGTTGGCCAGGACTTCGGCACGCTGGGCGCGGAAGCCCAGGGCTTTTTCGTGAATGCCGAGCGCTTTATCGAAGCTGATGCTCATGTCGGGAACCTTCGGGTGACCGGTTTTTCGTAACTGAGCTTTAGCAAGCGGCGTGCCAATGCGAGAAGTCCCCGTAAACCGGGGCTTTGCCGGGCATCGGCAAAGCGGCAATGCCAGAAAAGCGGCAACCGGTTTCCGCCAGATGCCGCTTTTCTGCCGCTCTCAGCCCTGCCCTTGCCCTGTAGGAGCTGCCGAAGGCTGCGATCTTTTGATCTTCAAAAACAAAATCAAAAGATCGCAGCCTTCGGCAGCTCCTACATGAAGCAGAATCATCGGGCACAAAAAAAACGGGAGGCTTTGAGGGCCTCCCGTTTTTTTGTGTTGCCGATGCAATCATTTCGCCTGGTAAATGATCCCCGGGCTGCACTGGACCATCTGGTAATGATCCGGCAAACCGTTCAGCGCTTCGGAAGCGCCAAGGAACAGATAACCGCCCGGCTTCAACGTGCTGTGAATGCGCAACAGGATGTCTTTCTTCACCTCGGCGGAGAAGTAGATCAGCACGTTGCGGCAGAACACGATGTCGAACTTGCCCAGCGCGGCATAGCTGTCGAGCAAGTTGAACGAGCGAAACTCCACCCGGTTCTTGATCGGCGCCTTGATCACCCAGCGTCCCGGCCCTTTCGGGTCGAAGTAACGCTGCAAACGATCGGCAGACAAACCGCGCCCGATCGCCAGGCTGTCGTACTCGCCGGTCTTGCAGTTGTTCAGCATGAGGCCGGACAAGTCCGTGGCAACAATCTGCACGCCCATCTTCAACTGGCCGAGGTTGGTCCGCTCGAACTCGTCGATCGACATCGACAGCGAGTACGGTTCCTGACCCGACGAGCAAGCCGCCGACCAGATCCGCAGACGCTGGTTGGGGCTGGCCTTGATGGCCTCGGGCAGCACCTTGTTCTTCAAGACTTCAAACGGATAGGTGTCACGAAACCACAGGGTTTCGTTGGTCGTCATGGCATCGACCACCTGCTCGCGCAAACCGCTGCGCGGCTGGGTCTGGATGCGCTGGACCAGCTCACC
>NZ_JBIUWI010000085.1:4503-15711 GCF_044743385.1 Pseudomonas sp. NPDC087639
TGATGCCTTGCTGCTCCATCAGTTTGTTGAGACGGCTCGAGACCAGGTACTGCTTGTTTTCACCGAGCAAAATGCCACAGGCTTTTTCCAGGAAGACCCGGAACTGTTCGAAATCCAAATTACCCGTAGACAATGATGCCGCCTCTTAAATCGTGTTGACCGCCAGGGACAAAAGGCCCCTAGCTGATATCTGCTGCTTTGATCCGGTCGACTACCCGGGATGCCAGGTCATCAGGACGGAATTTGGCCAAAAAGTCATCGGCACCGACTTTCTTGACCATCGCCTGATTGAATACCCCGGACAACGAAGTATGCAGGATGATATGAAGCTTTTGCATGCGCGCGTCGCCGCGGATTTCCGCCGTCAGGGTGTACCCGTCCATCTCCGGCATCTCGATGTCGGAGATCATCATCAGGAACTCTTCTTCCGGCTTCTTGCCCTCGTCGACCAGCTTGCGCAGGTAATCCAGCGCCTGCTTGCCGTCGTTCAACGCCACCACTTCGACGCCGATAGTCTGCAGGCAACGCGTGACCTGTTTGCGCGCCACCGACGAGTCATCGACGGTCAGCACCCGCAGCGACAACGCCTTGGTCTGCGTCTCGACATCAACCACGCCGACCGAAATCGCTTCCGGCGTTGGCGCAACTTCGGCCAGTACCTTCTCGACGTCGATGATTTCGACTAACTGATTGTCCACCCGAGTCACAGCGGTCAGGTAATGATCGCGACCCGTGCCCTTGGGCGGTGGATGGATCTCTTCCCAGTTCATGTTGACGATGCGCTCCACCGAGCGGACCAGGAATCCCTGGGTCTTGGTGTTGTACTCCGTGATGATCACGAACGGATTTTTCTTGTCTTTCAACGCCCCGGAACCGGTCGCCATTGCCAGATCAAGGATCGGAATGGTCGCCCCCCGGATATTCGCCACCCCGCACACGACAGGACTGGACTTGGGCATCAACGTCAGCGACGGGCATTGCAGCACTTCCCGCACCTTGAACACGTTGATTCCATAGAGCTGCTGGCCGTCGAGACGGAACAACAACAGCTCCAGGCGATTCTGCCCTACCAGTTGCGTGCGCTGGTTCACCGAATCCATTACACCAGCCATGCCCAGACTCCTACACCAACGCCAAGTGTTGTTGCGACGCACATTCATTGCTAAACGGCACGGCGCTTGCTTTTTAACTCGTATGAACGCTCAAACGACATTTTTCCGACGCCTGACATCTCCCCTTCGCAGAGGGCTTTGCGCGGTGTCCGCCGTTTGCTTCTTCTTCGCCGGCAGCCCTGCCATTGCTGATGCGGTTACCTTGCCTGACATGCTTATCGGCGTCACTCAGGGCTTTCTTGAGTTCACCGTAGAAGACTATCTGGCAACCAGTCAAACGGAAGGCCGCTACGAAATCGAAGTCAACCAGCTCGACCCCCGTATGCGCATGCCTATGTGCGACAAGGAATTGACAGCGTCTCTGGAGAGTCCGGCACGTCCGCTGGGCCGGGTAACCGTGAAGGTTCGCTGTGAAGGCGCCTCGCCCTGGACGGTGTTCGTGCCCGCTCAAGTCCGCCTGTTTCGCGAGATTGTGACCACCACCCGACCGCTCAAACGCGCCGGGATAATCGAACCTCAGGACGTGACCTTGCGCGAGCGCGACGTCAGCGTGATCAATCAAGGTTTCTTGACGTCGGTGGACGAAGCGATCGGGCAAAAATTAACCCGACCAACGGTCGCTGATCAGGTCATTACCCTGGTGCATCTGGAACAGGCCGAAGTCGTGCGCAAGGGTGATCAAGTGGTCATCACCGCCCGCAGCGGCACGCTCGCCGTGCGCATGCCCGGTGAAGCCCTGGCCAATGGCGGCCTGAAAGAACAGATCCGGGTGAAAAACCTTAACTCCCAACGAGTCATCAAGGCGCAGGTCACCGCGCCGGGCCAGGTGGAAGTGGCCATGTAAAACGCTGATGAGAAAACTGGCGCGGACCCCGTCGCTTCCCTAAACTGTGCCGCAGCAGGACACGCGCCGGCGCATGCAAGCTCATTGATAAATGGGCCTAAAGTTTTCCAGGGGATGGCCGAAAACATGGCAAGCGTCCAAATTCCCAGAGGTTTTTATCATGGTCATCGATTTCAGCCGTTTGAACAGCTCCTCGTCACTTACGGGCAGTACACGTACCAGCAACGCCAAGGAAACCGCCGAAACCGGCACCTCCGCGCCGCTGAATACCCAGGCCGAATCGGCCAGTACCGCAAAGAGCGGGGAATCGGTACACCTCAGCAATGAGGCTCAACAGTTGCAGAAGGTCACTGACAAGCTGCGCGATCAACCTGCTGTCGACAAAGCCCGTGTGGCCGAGTTGAAAGCCGCGATTGCCGATGGCAGCTATAAAGTCGACAGCAACCGTGTAGCCAGCAAACTGCTCAACTTCGAAGCCCAGCGCTAGGCTTTTGCCTGCGCCAGGCTTTTGGACGCTTAAAACCCAAGGCCAGCCATGCACGACACTAATTTACTGCAACTGATCATCGACGACTTTGCTCCAGCTCAACAATTGCTGGAGTTACTGCAAACCGAATCCCTCGCCTTGCACGGTCGCGACATGCCACTGCTGGAAGAAATTCTGGCGCGCAAACAGGCATTGATCATTCTGCTTGAACAGCATGGCCGCAAACGCAGCGAAATCCTCGCCAGCCTCAACCTGCCGACCAATCGGCAGGGTCTTGAGCAACTCGCCAGCCAGTCGAGCATCGGCGAGCAGTTGCTCAGCAAGAGCGACTTGTTGACTGACCTCATCGCCCAATGCCAGGCGGCCAACGTCAACAATGGCCAGTCGATCCAGGTACAGCAGGCCGCCACGGCCAATCAGCTGAAAATCCTCAACGGGGGCGAACCGCCAGCGCTGTATGACGCCAGCGGCACTTTTGCCAAACCCGCCAAGCCGCGTACATTCAGCCAGGCATGAGCCGTTGATGCGCCAGCCCTATCAACTCGCGAAACATACTGGCAAAATACTGGCCAGTCGTCATATTTTGTCTGGAGAGTGATAAACCGTGTCCAACACGCTAAGCGCGGATGATGCTCCGCAGCCCCCAAAGGTGCTCACCACGCCACTGGAAATCTCCAGCAACCTGCGCCAGCTGCAAGATAGCCACGACCCGCTGATCATCACGTTCCATGAACGCAGCCAGCGTTTCCAGACCTACCTGATCAAAGTCGACCGCGACACCGCATCAATGGCTCTGGACGAAATGATCCCGCGCGATGGCGAGCGCTTCCTGCTCGCCGGCGAACCGTTCAAGATCGAAGGTTTTCATGAAGGTGTACGCATTGCCTGGGAATGCACCGGCACGCTGAACATCGAAGAATCCGACGGCGACCGCTTTTACACTGGCGAACTGCCGACCGAGGTGGTTTACCACCAACGCCGCAACGCCTTCCGCGCCGCATTGAAGCTGACCGACCTGGTCGGCGTCGAACTGGGCGGTGAAAAGCTCAAGGCGCCAATCAACGGCAAGCTGCTGGATATTTCCGCCACCGGTTGCAAACTGCGCTTTGAAGGTGACATCACCGAGCGCCTGCAACTGGGCCAGGTCTACGACCGCATGATCGCCCCGCCGCTGTTCGGCAATCAGCCGGTCTCCGTAGAACTGCGCTATCTGCACTTCGAAGAAAAACTCAACATCACGTTTGCCGGTCTGCGCTTCCACAACATCAGTGGTCAGGCGGCACGTAACGTTGAACGCTTCGTCTATCAGTTGCAGCGTGAAGCACGGCGTTTCGATAAAGACGACATGTGATTCGAACATGCAAATGAAAAGGGCAGTCCTTGGCGGGACTGCCCTTTTTTACTTCCGACGATGCTTCAAGGCCTGGCGCCACTGATATCCGGGGTGGGTTTGTCGCTGTCGTCATCCGGACTTTCTGCCGGCTCAGACTCCGGTTCTATCTCAGGTTCTGGTTCTGGTTCCGGCGTGACCGTATTCTGCATCTGCTCCTGCACCACCTGCTCATCAACACGCGGGTCGAGGGCCGCCACCAGCGGCGAGCTGGACATGCTGTCCGGCATTGCCACGTGATGCAGCGGCGCGTCGTCGACCTGATGCAGATTGGTGACGGCTTTCGGCCGTATCCGCCATACCAGCACCAGCGCAAAGAAGCTGAAGAACGCGTACAGGCTCTGACTGCCGAAGAATTTCATCAACACACCAGCGGCCAGCGGGCCGATACTGGCGCCAACCCCGTAAGTCACCAGCAACATGGCCGTCAGCGACACCCGGCGATCACCCTCTACGTGGTCGTTGGAAAACGCCACCGCCAGCGGATACAGACAGAACTGCACCAGCGAACAGAGGAAGCCGACCACAAACAGCACCTCCAGCGGCACCTGCGGCAGGATCGCCAGTGGCAAGGCCGCCACCGCGAGAAACCCGGCGAAGCAGCGGATCAAAAGCGCCCGATCATAGCGATCGGACAACCAGCCCAGCGGCCACTGCACCAGCAATCCGGCAAAAATGCAGCTACCCATGAACAGACCGACCTGCTCGGTCGACAGCCCCTGCTGCGAGGCATACAGCGGCGCCAGACCATAGAACGAGCCGATGATCAGACCCGCACCGAGCACCGTGCTCAACGACTGCGGCACACGCTTGATGAAGAAACGCGGCTCCATCGGTGCCGGATGCAGCGGCGCCGGGTGAATCCGCCGGGTCAGCGTCACCGGTACCAGACACAGCGCAAAGCACAGGGCGACCAGCATCAGCAGTTCCAGACCCAGGCCCGGGTGCATGACCAGAATCAACTGACCCAGCACCAGCCCCAGGTACGAAGCAATCATGTAGCCGCTGAACACCAGGCCGCGCTGATTGGCGTCGGCCTGCTCATTGAGCCAGCTCTCGATCACCATGTACTGGCACATCATGCCCAGACCGACAATCGTCCGCAGCACCAGCCACGCCGGCAGCCAGTCCACCAGACCGTGGCCCAGCACCGCCGCGCCGACGATCCCGGCACACGCGGAATATGCACGGATATGCCCAACCCGGGCGATCAGCCGGTGGCCGATCTTGCCGCCCAGTACCAGACCGAAATAGTTGGCCGCCATCAGCGCACCGACCCACAGTCCATCGACATTGTCAGCGGCCAGGCGCAAAGCCAGATAAGTAGACAAAAGGCCCGAGCCGATCAACATCATCAGCGAGGCGAAATACAGCGCTCGAAAGGATTTCCAGATTTGGCGCATCGGCGTTCCGAGCGGCTCCTTGCAGTGAATATCGGGCTACCAAAACGATAGCCCTATGGCGACGGTTCGTCAGGCCTGGGCTGCTAGAACACGCCGTTCCCAGGGAGTTATCTCATCAAAGAAGCTGGTCAACTCCATGGTCTTCGAAGCGATGTAGCCTTCGATGAACTCCTGTCCGAACAGTTCCCTGGCCAATTGGCTACGTTTCAGACGTTCGAGCGCGGCATGCAAGGTACACGGCAACGAAAGATTATCCGGCACCGCGAACTCGCCCTGAATCGGTTCGCTCGGTTCAAGCTCATGCTCGATCCCATGCAAACCCGCGGCCAGACTGGCGGCGATCGCCAGATATGGGTTGGCATCGGCGCCCGGCAAACGGTTTTCGACCCGACGGGCAACCGGCGCACTGGCCGGAATCCGCAGCCCTGCGGCGCGGTTATCGTGCGACCAGCAAGCGTTATTCGGCGAAGCGTACGGGTGACACAGACGCTGATAAGAGTTCACATTCGGTGCAAACAGCGCAGTGAAGTCGGCCATGCCCGCCTGCTGCCCACCAATGAAATGGCGGAACATTGCGGTCGGCTCACCTTTCTCGTCACTGAAAACATTCTTGCCGGTAGCAACTTCGACGAGGCTCTGGTGAATGTGCATCGAACTGCCCGGCGTGTGCGCCAGCGGTTTGGCCATGCACACCACGGTCAAACCATGTTTGAGCGCGACTTCCTTGAGCAGATGCTTGAACAGGAACGTCTGATCGGCCAGCAACAGTGGATCACCGTGCAACAGGTTGATCTCGAACTGGCTGACGCCCATCTCGTGCATGAAGGTATCGCGCGGCAAACCGAGGGCCGCCATGCATTTATAAACTTCGCTGAAAAACGGCCGCAGACCGTTGTTGGAGCTGACGCTGAAGGCTGACAAGCCATCCTCGCGGCGGCCGTCGAGGCCAACTGGCGGGCGGAACGGCTGAGTCGGATCGGTGTTCGGGGCGAAAACAAAGAATTCCAGCTCGGTCGCCACCACAGGCGCCAGGCCTCGCGCCGCGTAACGGGCGATGACTTTCTTCAGCTGGCCACGGGTCGACAGGTTGGAGCTTTCGCCGGTCAGTTCGTCGGCATCGCAAATCGCCAGAGCACGTGGCTCGTCGCTCCATGGCAAAGGATGAATCTGCCCAGGGTCGGCGACCAATGCGAGGTCGCCATCATCGCTGCCGTAAAACCGCGCCGCAGGATATCCACCCATGATGCATTGCAGCAGCACTCCCCGCGCCAACTGCAAACGCCGCCCTTCGAGGAAACCTTCGGCGGTCATCACCTTGCCGCGCGGTACGCCATTCAAATCCGGCGTGACACATTCAATCTCATCAATGCCCGTCAATCGCTGCGCGAGTGAACGCTGGCCATCGGTTGTCATGACGCAATCCTTGTTGTTGTGCGAGCCGCGAACGGCGACCCGAACAAAATAGGCTCCGCCTGTTCGGAATATCAAGCGGCGTCATGCAAAAAGCCCGCATCACGGCAGGTAGAGACTGAATACCCCACCGCCCAGCGGGCCGCCGTTACGGATTTCCGTGCGCCCTTCAACACCATTGCGTTGATGCAACGCCGCAATACGAGCCGCGAAATACAAGCCGAGCCCGGTGCTGCCGCTGCTGTGATTGATGCCCTGCACGTAATCGGCCTGACGTTCGAGCATCTCGGCCGGGTAACCGTCGCCGTCATCGTTGATGCTCAACACCAATTGCCCGGCCTCGTCGCTGACGGTGATCAGCAGCGACTCACGAGCATAACGAATGGCGTTGTTGATGCAGTTGCCCAGCACCGACGCGATCAGTTCACGGTCGAAGAAACCCAGCGGGCTCAGCGGATCGACTTCATATGTCGCGACAATTGCGCGACTGGCGAACACCTCTTGATGCGCCGCCAGTTGTGCTTCGATGAAATCATCCAGTTCGTGATAGGCCGGTTGCAGCGGCATCTGATTCACCCCGAGCTTATACAGCCCGAGCAACTGCACCAGCATGCCGTTGAGGTGGGCGAACTCGAAGTCGATCACGCCCTGCTCCGTGCCGGAACGCAGCTCTTGGGGCAAGCGCGCCAGCCATTGGCTGTGGGCCTGCATCAGCATGGCCAGCGAGTTCTTCATGTCATGAACGGTGGAGGCGATCACCGTGGAAAAATCCAAAGCCGGATCAGAGTGGTTCATTCGCCAAACGCCTTGCTTTTCAGCTTCTGATAACGCGAGTAACGCGCGTCGGTATCGGGCATCAGGCCAACCAGTTTCAGGCAGGCCCGACATTCTTCCAGTTCTGCCGACAGCACACTGGTGTCGGTGCCGTGCAGCAGCGACTGAGCCATGTTCAGCGCGATACTGATGTTCTTCGGTTGCATCTTCAGCGCCTTGCGGAACACCTCGCGGGCCTCCACCAGGTTGCCGGTCTTGTACACGCGCACGCCCTGACGATTGAGGTCGGCGGCGGCATTGCTCGAACTGAGAATCGTCGGGTCATCGGTGAGCTTGGCGATGTCTTTCATCACCGCCGGATCGTCGCCGTAGATTTCCGCACAGCTCTTGAGCATCGACGTGCCCGCCTCAGCCTGACCGAGCATCTGCAACTGTTTGGCGACGAGCAGCGCCGCTTCCGGACTCATGAACTGCTCCATGCCGTCGAGACGCATCATGGCTTGCTCGGTAAGCTTGTCGGCAGTTTCGGCATCGTTGAGCAGCAGGCTGGTGGCTTTCATCAGACGCGCACGAATCTGCAAACCGGGGTCGGTCGGGTTCTCTTTGGCCACTGCGCTAAGGGTGGTGTTGATCTCCAGACGCGTGCGCGTATCGAGACCGCGCTCACTGCCTTTGCTGATCAGCGCATGGGCCAGGCCGAGATTGCTTTCCGGGTCTTTGAAGCGCGACTGCGCGCCCTGCGACACAGCTTGGCGATAAGCCCGCGAGGCGGTATCAAAATCTTCGTTAGCCATCGCCAGCTTGCCGAGCAAGGCCTGCCGGCGCACCGCTAGCGGCGACAGGCGAATCGCCTCTTCCAGCACCCGCTGCGCGCCTTTGGTGTCGCCCTCGGAAACCAGCACATCGGCCATGCCGTCATACAGCGCCGGCATCATCGGGAACACCTTCAAGGCTTTTTCGTAGACACCTTTGGCCTGCGCCACTTGCCCACGCTTGAACAGCAGTTTGCCCAACCCGGCAAACGCCCACGGCAACGGTCGGTCAGCGATGATGCTGTCGTAGAGACGTTCCAGTGCTTCGTTCTGGTTCATGTCGCGCAAGGCATCGGCGCGGTAGCGCAGGCACAGCGGCGAATAACGGATGTCCTGCTTGCACAGAGCGATGCAGGCGTTAAGCACCTCGGCCGGCTTGCCACGGTCGAGGGCTTGCAGAATCGGTTTGAGCAACGTCTTGCGCTGCTCCAGACGCTCCAGCCGCTGAGCCAGACCGGAACGGTTGAACGGTTTGGTCAGGTACGCATCCGGCTCGTGCTCCAGAGCACTGAGCACCATTGCCTGACTGGTTTCGGCCGTCACCATGACAAACACGGCTTCGTGGCTGATGAGCTTTTCCGACATCAGGTCTTCAAGGACCTGCTGGCCGTTCTTCTTGCCATCGCCGAGATGGAAATCCTGCAGGATGAAATCGTAGGACTTCTGCGCACACATCTTCAGCGCCTGCTCGCCGGTGTCGGCGGTGTCCACGTCCTTGACCCCCAGCTCGCGCAACATCGAGCGCACGGAACTGCGGAAATCCGAGAAATCATCGACGATCAGAAAACTCTTTTGGTGATACGACAGCATCGAGGATTTCCAGGCAATTGAAGTAGATGAACCGAGGCAAAATTCAGGCGCGCAGATGATAGCCGCCGGCCAAATGCCATCAAGCGATTTCGCGCGAGTCTGAACTCACCGTTTGGGTTATCGGCCACAAGTGGCGTTCTCTGAAGCGGGCGCTTCAAGATTCCTCTCACTGCGAATACCCTGCGCGCCTGCCCACATTTCAATACAAGGCCGACCTCGTGTACATCAAAAGACGCTACATCGTATCCGCCTGTGCGCTGCTGTTTATCCAGCACGTAGCGGCGGCCGGAATGGACTGCACGAAAGCTTCGAAGGCCGAGGTAAGCACTTCGATTGGCAAGTTCGAGGAGAACGGTGACAACTAGCCAAATGACAAGGCGCGCGCTGCCAACAGCAATCTGAAGCTGGAAACACACGGCTTGCAAAAAGCCCCGGTGCAATCGAAATTGCACCGGGGCTTTCTGTTTGAATTTGATGGTGTCCCAGGGCAGGTTCGAACTGCCAACCTTCCCCTTAGGAGGGGGATGCTCTATCCAATTGAGCTACTGAGACACTGAGTTATCACGGGCTGAACGCTGCGCGACGGACGGCGTGCATGTTAACGGCCGAGCCCTGATTTGTCATGTCGTCCGTGGGGCTTTTTAAGTGTAGGCAGGCACCTTGCAATGCTGCGGGAAAATTTACCGTGCATTTTGCACTCCTGCAAAACGCCATCATTGCAGATTGCAACCCGAACCTCCCGAAAAATCCTTCCAAATGCTTGTTTTTAAAGGACTTAACAGCGGTTAGACTGTTGGCACGACGGCTGCTTTGTCTGTTCCATAGAAGAACAACCGGAGCACCGTCCCATGAACAGCACTCTCTTGCTTGCAAACGCAATCGCATTGGCCGTTTTGGTGGGCTTCCACTTTATCCCCGAGGGTGCTGAGCCGGTCGCCCAGCGCATGCCGCACTACTTGCAGGTGCAGAGGGCACCGCAGTTGGCGGTGTTGAGCGATCAGAGCTTCGCACCGCAAGCGGTCAGCGAACCTCAGCAGGCTTTGCCAGCACTTGCTACCGAACGTCTGGTTTTTTGAAATATCTTCAGGAGTACAGCATGTCCAAATCAGCAGCAGGATTTCTGATCCTCGCCTTATTGAGTGGCGTCGTGCATTTTTCGCTGTTCGAGGAAACCGAAGTCACCCTGCCCCTGGTTGGCTGCGGCGTGTTTGCGGTGTTGTTCGTGCTGGCACTGGTTGCCGGGCGCAGGATCAAGTTTGATCCGGTATTGCGTTGATTTTTACCCAATCCAGCAATTGATTGACGGCGTCAGTCAACGCGCCCGAGTTGTCGATCAGGTGAACAGGAGCATCACTTGATCTCCTGTCCTTGAACAACCCGTTGCGGGCAAGCCTTGCGTCGATCTGGTCAATCGTTTCTCGGCCGCGTCTGAGTAGGCGCTCACGCAATACGTCATCCTTCACCGTCAACAAAACCGGCAGCAGTGTCGGGTACCGCTCAAGCGCTTGGCGCAGGTTGGCGCGAGAGCCGTTCACCAATACATGCCTTCCGGCTTTCAACCATTCGTCCATTTCCACCGGGATGCCATAGGCAAGTCCATTGGCCTGCCATGCCAGGGAAAAATCACCGCTGCGTTTACGCTTTTCGAATTCTTCTGGCGTTACACCGATCGCGTCCTCGCCTACCGATTCGGCCGAGCGCGTGATTACCCGGCGCATCACTGAACAGTTCAATTCGCGCAGTGGCTCGCGCGCAGCGTCAATCAGGCTGTCCTTGCCTGACCCGGACGGTCCCATCAGATAAATAAGCCTGCCATCCATCTTGAAAACGCCCTCCGGCCTGCTTCAACGCTAGTAAATCGGCAAATTGCCACTATCCTGTACAGATAAGGATCACGGATCGAACGCCGCATAGGATGCACGTTCTGAGGTCTTCGGACATCAATTGATGTGTACCAGTAAGCGGACAATGATGCGGGCGAAGGCAAAGTTTTCAAACCAGTCCGCATTTCTGATAATTGGTGCTGGCATTACGCCTTTACCCGGCTCAATATTTGTCACAGAATTGACGCCAATGATCTGGCAATTTTGAGGCATGATGCGGGCCTCTTAACAATTCAGGTTGAACCATTTGGCGCGGATGCTTGTCCTACCACACATCCTGCGG
>NZ_JBIUWI010000085.1:15721-17251 GCF_044743385.1 Pseudomonas sp. NPDC087639
CGTCGTACGTCTGCCAGACGGAATGCGTGAACGCATTGCCGAGGTGGCTCGCAATCATCATCGCAGCATGAACTCCGAGATCATTGCGCGCCTTGAGCAGAGTCTTATTCAGGAAGGTGCATTGGGCGAAGAGCTGAGCATGCGCCTGGACAGCCCCGAGCTGTCGTTGCACGAACGCGAGCTGCTGCAACGCTTCCGTCAGCTGTCTCACCGTCAGCAGAACGCATTGGTGTCCTTGATCGCCCACGACGCCGAAATGGCCGCAGACGCGTCCTGAGTCATACCGAGCATCTCAAGCCAGCATGATTGCTGGCTTTTTTTTGCCTGAAATTAGAGTTTTCGCGAACACAAAAAAGCCCGCCGATTGGCGGGCTTTTTGTTTACAGCCGATCAGAGCAGGAAGATGGTCGCCAAACCAAGGAAGATGAAGAAACCACCGCTGTCCGTCATTGCGGTGATCATCACGCTGGCACCCATTGCCGGGTCGCGGCCCATCTTCGCCAGGGTCATCGGGATCAACACCCCCATCAGCGCCGCCAGCAACAAGTTAAGCGTCATCGCCGCCGTCATCACTACGCCCAGTGACCAACTGCCGTAGAGCAGGTAAGCGACCACACCGATCACCCCGCCCCAGACCAGACCGTTAATCAGCCCCACTGCCAACTCTTTGCGCATCAGGCGCGAAGTGTTGCCGGTACTGACCTGATCGAGCGCCATGGCGCGCACAATCATGGTGATCGTCTGGTTACCGGAGTTGCCGCCAATACCGGCCACGATCGGCATCAAAGCCGCGAGCGCCACCAGCTTCTCGATCGAGCCTTCAAACAGGCCGATCACCCGGGAAGCGATGAACGCTGTGATCAAGTTGATCGCCAGCCACGCCCAACGGTTGCGAAGCGATTTCCACACGGAAGCGAAGATGTCTTCCTCTTCACGCAAACCGGCCATGTTGAGGACTTCGCTTTCGCTCTCCTCACGGATCAGGTCAACCATTTCATCGATGGTCAGACGACCGATCAGCTTGCCGTTCTTGTCGACCACCGGGGCGGAGATCAAGTCGTAACGCTCGAACGCCTGAGCGGCGTCGTAGGCGTCTTCGTCGGGATGGAAACTCACCGGATCACTGGCCATGACATCGGCCACCTGCTTATCCGGATCGTTGACCAGCAGACGCTTGATCGGCAGCACACCCTTGAGCACACCGTCGTAATCGACCACGAACAGTTTGTCGGTGTGACCAGGAAGCTCTTTGAGACGGCGCAGGTAACGCAGAACCACCTCGAGGCTGACATCCTCACGGATCGTCACCATCTCGAAGTCCATCAGCGCACCGACCTGTTCCTCGTCATAGGACAGGGCCGAACGCACGCGCTCGCGCTGCTGGTTATCCAGACTCTCCATCAGCTCATGGACGACGTCTCGCGGCAGCTCGGAGGCCAGGTCAGCGAGTTCGTCGGCATCCATGTCCTTGGCGGCAGCCAGGAGCTCGTGATCGTCCATGTCGGCGATCAGCGTTTCACGGACGGACTC
>NZ_JBIUWI010000085.1:17261-18921 GCF_044743385.1 Pseudomonas sp. NPDC087639
GTCGCCGTCGCGATCGGCCTTGACCAGTTGCCAGAGCGTCAGACGGTCGTCCAGCGGCAAGGCTTCAAGAATGTAGGCGACGTCGGCGGAGTGCAGATCATCGAGCTTGCGTTGCAGCTCGACCAGATTTTGCCGGTGAACCAGGTTTTCCACCCGGTCGTGATGCGCGCCTTCCTGGCGATGAGTCAGGTCTTCAACGACCCGTTGACGCTGCAGCAGCTCAACGACTTGAGCCAGGCGATCCTGCAGGCTTTCCTGTGTTTTCTTTACTTCGATTTCAGACATAGGCGAACTCCACTCCCAGCAGCGGGGCACGCCGGAAGGATCAATCAGTCAATTCATGATTGGTGAAACGGGATACTGAGTAACTACTGGGTAAGTCCATGGAGGTATTCCATAAGCCCCGGCGGGGCTGACGGGCGCAATGATACACCGCCTGACGGTTTTAAACTTTAAAAAATCGCGGCCGAAACAAGCGCTTGCGAAACAAACCTGAGCGCTGTCCTGACCCATGCAGATGCGACGACTCATCCTGAAAAGAAAACACACCGGCAATGAAAAATGCAGCGACTACCCTTGAGCATAGATCGTCATGGAGGACGTCGAATGCCATCAAAAACCACTCGTTTTTTACTCACCAGCCTGCTTTGCCTGCCGCCCGCCGGGGCTGCGACCAGCCTTCATCGTTGCGAAGCGCCCGATGGCGGCATAACGTTTACCAGCATGAGCTGTGCGCTCGGCGAGCAACTGTCAGTGCAGGAAGTACACCCCTATTTGCCCGGATCGGTTGTGGCGATCATGCCGGAACACAACCACGAAGAAATATCCGGTATGAAAACCAGAAGCGCAGAACCAGGCCTTGTGGGCGGCGTAGAAGACAAATGCGGCAACCTGATCGACGCCAGACAACGCCGCGAGGCAATCATCAATCAACGCGTGATCGCCGGCATGAGCCAGCAGGATGTTGAAAGTGCGCTGGGCAAGCCGGACAAGGTGAATATCCGGACTTCGACGACGAGCTATCGATACGACCTCAAGCGCGGCCGTAGTGCCCAAGTCGACTTCGACGAGAAGGGATGCGTGAAAGGAAAAGCCAAACCCCGGACAGCAAAAAGCCCGCGTTAAACGCGGGCTTCTTGGTATATGGTGCACTCGACAGGATTCGAACCTGTGACCGCTCGGTTCGTAGCCGAGTACTCTATCCAGCTGAGCTACGAGTGCATTTGTGTTTTTAGACCAGATCACAACTGGCTGAAGCAAAGCTACCTGCATTGCTGCAACTAACTCTTAAATGGTGCACTCGACAGGATTCGAACCTGTGACCGCTCGGTTCGTAGCCGAGTACTCTATCCAGCTGAGCTACGAGTGCATTTGTGTTTTTAAACCAGATCACAACTGGCTAAAGCAAAGCCACTTATATTGCTATAAGTAACTCTTAAATGGTGCACTCGACAGGATTCGAACCTGTGACCGCTCGGTTCGTAGCCGAGTACTCTATCCAGCTGAGCTACGAGTGCATTTGTTGCGCCGCATTATAGCCCGTCTAATCTCTATTCCAACCACTTTTTCTAGTAAATTCAAGAACTTACTGAAAAAGCCAGATTACGACGTACTAAGCAAATAATGGCGGAGAACGGGGGATTCGAACCCCCGACACCCT
>NZ_JBIUWI010000086.1:0-18560 GCF_044743385.1 Pseudomonas sp. NPDC087639
CGGTTTCCTGGGTCATGGGTCTGCCTCTAAGTGCATCCGCAAAGACCCATGCTCCAAAGCTGCGCATGCCGTGTTGAGACTCAAGAGTCGCCCTGGCAGCTTTGTCGGCGGGGATTTGCGAAAACGTATGAATGAAAAAAAAGAATCGTCCGGGAAGAGCCCGCAATGCGGACGTGCAGCCGAAGCTGACTTCGGGGAATTGCGCTACCTAAACGCGGCCCGGTTAAAGGCCGGCGCGCACTATACCGGATTTCGCCCAAATAGGGAGCTTTTTTTATTGCCTGAATGCGTGTGTCACCGCTGTGTAACGGGGTTTTGCGGATAATCGTGCGAAGGTCTATTTTTCAAAGGCCCGGCCACGCAGGTGATGACGCTTAAACGATTCATCGATCTGCGGCATACCGTCGCTGCACCCGCCCTTCCCGCCCGAGGAGTTATCCATGAATCAGCCCTGCCCCGGCCGCGTCAGCCGTGAACGTCGTGGCCATCTCCACCTGATCGGCCTCGACCGAGCCGCCAAGCGCAATGCTTTCGACCTCGACCTGCTCAATGAGCTGAGCCTGGCGTATGGCGAGTTTGAGGCGGATAGCGAGGCGCGGGTGGCAGTGGTGTTCGGCCATGGCGAACACTTTACCGCCGGCCTGGATCTGGTCAATGCCAGCTCGGCACTTGCCCAAGGCTGGGTAGTTCCGACCGGCGGTTGTGATCCGTGGGGTGTTTTCGTCGGGCCACGGGTGAGCAAACCGGTGATTGTCGCGGCACAGGGTTACTGCCTGACCATCGGCATCGAGCTGATGCTGGCCGCTGATATCAACCTTTGCGCGAGCAATACCCGGTTCGCCCAGATGGAAGTGCAGCGTGGGATCTTTCCTTTTGGCGGCGCGACTCTGCGCTTTCATCAGGTAGCCGGTTGGGGCAATGCCATGCGGTGGTTGCTGACCGGAGACGAATTCGATGCACACGATGCCTTGCACCTGGGATTGGTGCAGGAAGTGATGGCCAGCGAGGATCTGCTGCCCCGGGCCATTGAACTGGCCGAACGGATTGCGCAACAGGCGCCGTTAGGGGTGCAGGCGACGTTGATGTCGGCGCGCCAGGCGCGGTATGAAGGTGAGACGGCGGCAGCACAGGGCTTGCCGGCGCTGGTGAAGAAGTTGCTGGCCAGCGAGGATGCCAAGGAAGGTGTACGGTCGCTGGTTGAGCGGCGGCCCGGGGTCTTCAAAGGCATCTGATGAAACGCACCAAATCCTGTAGGAGCTGCCGCAGGTTGCGATCTTTTGACTTTGATTTTTTAAAAGAAGGATCGCAGCCTTCGGCAGCTCCTACTGCTCAAGTCGCGGGACGAATCGCCTTGATCAACGACTGCAACGAATACCCCAACTGCGGCGCCAGCGCTTCAGCCCGGGCAGTCAACGCCTGCATGTCCAGCGCCTGATCCAGATCCGCTGGCACAATCAGAATTACGTTGCCCTCCTTCACCGGCAGCTCCCAGTAATGCCGGTGATAGAGCCCGCGCAGCAGTGCCGCGCCCAAGGGTTTGCCGTCATCGGTAGCCCATTGGTTAATCACCAGCCAGCCGCCCGGATTCAAGCGTTTCTGACAGTCGCCGAGAAAACTCCAGGCCAGATGCCCGACACCGGGGCCGACGTCGGTGTAAAGGTCGACGAAGATCAGATCGGCAGGCTCGGCACTCGGCAGCAATTCAAGGGCATCGCCGACGCGGATGTACAGGCGCGGATCGTCATCCAGGCCAAGGTATTCGATGGCCAGACGCGGCACGTCCGGACGCAGTTCGATGGCTTCGACATCTTCCAGCGGCAGAAACTTGAGGCAAGCCTGAGTCAGCGTACCCGCGCCCAATCCGAGGAACAGCGCACTCTCCGGATGCTCGTGGCACAGCGCGCCAATCAGCATCGCCCGGGTGTAGTCGTATTCCAGCCAGCTCGGGTCGGCAGTGAACACGCAGCTCTGCTCGATCGCATCGCCGAACTCCAGAAAGCGGTAATCGGCCACCTCCAGCACGCGAATCACGCCGAACTCGTCCTGTACCTCGGCGAGCAATAGCTCGACGCGCTCCTCAGTCATTTCGTCTCCTGATGGTCACCGGGCGCGGTGACGCGATGGCACCGCTGTGGCGCCGTGGCAAAGCGGCGATTGTCGGCGATGGGGCGGGAACAGGTCACGCACTAATTTGCTGATACCATGGCGTTCCGTGCGTAGAACCTTAGAGACCGTGATGAGCCAACCCTGGAGCCCTGACAGCTGGCGCGCCCTGCCGATCCAGCAACAACCCCAATACCCCGACGCCGCGCATCTGCGCCAGGTCGAGCAAACCCTGGCCAGTTATCCGCCGCTGGTGTTTGCCGGCGAAGCGCGGGAGCTGCGTCGTCAGTTTGCCGAGGTGACTCAAGGCCGGGCGTTCCTGCTGCAGGGCGGCGATTGCGCTGAAAGCTTCGCTGAATTCTCAGCAGCCAAGATTCGCGACACGTTTAAGGTGCTGCTGCAAATGGCCATCGTCATGACCTTTGCCGCCGGTTGCCCGGTGGTCAAGGTCGGGCGCATGGCCGGTCAATTCGCCAAGCCGCGTTCGGCCAACGACGAAACCATCGACGGCGTGACCCTGCCGGCCTACCGTGGCGACATCGTCAATGGCATCGGCTTCGACGAAAAGAGTCGCGTGCCGGATCCGGAACGTCTGCTGCAGTCCTATCACCAGTCCACCGCGACCCTGAACCTGCTGCGCGCCTTCGCCCAGGGCGGTTTTGCCGACCTGCATCAGGTGCACAAGTGGAACCTCGATTTCATCGCCAACTCCGCGCTGGCCGAGAAATACAGCCACCTCGCCGATCGCATCGATGAAACCCTGGCCTTCATGCGCGCCTGCGGCATGGACAGCTCGCCGCAACTGCGCGAAACCAGTTTCTTCACCGCCCACGAAGCGCTGCTGCTCAACTACGAAGAAGCCTTCGTGCGTCGCGACAGCCTGACCAACGATTACTACGATTGCTCGGCGCACATGCTGTGGATCGGCGACCGCACCCGTCAGCTCGACGGTGCTCACGTCGAATTTCTGCGTGGGGTGAACAACCCGATCGGGGTGAAAGTCGGCCCGAGCATGAATCCCGATGATCTGATTCGTCTGATCGACGTGCTCAACCCGAGCAACGATCCGGGGCGCCTTAACCTCATCGCGCGAATGGGCGCCAACAAGGTCGGCGATCATTTACCGGCGTTGATCCGCGCGGTGCAGCGTGAAGGCAAGCAGGTGCTGTGGAGTTCCGACCCGATGCACGGCAACACTATCAAGGCCAGCAGCGGCTACAAGACCCGCGACTTTGCGCAGATCCTTGGCGAAGTGAAGCAGTTCTTCCAGGTGCACGAAGCGGAAGGCAGTTACGCCGGCGGGATTCACATCGAGATGACCGGGCAGAATGTCACCGAGTGCATCGGGGGCGCACGGCCGATCACTGAAGATGGCTTGTCGGATCGCTATCACACCCACTGTGATCCGCGGATGAATGCCGATCAGTCGCTGGAATTGGCGTTCCTGATCGCCGAAACACTGAAGCAAGTCCGTCGCTAAACCGCGTCACCTCCTTCGCGAGCAAGCTCGCGAAGGTGTCTGCTCAGTCACCACCGATCTGAGCCAATGCCGCCCGCAACCGCCCCGCACTCTCGCGCTTACAATTCAGCTGCACCCTCTCCAACCCCAGCCAATCCGCCATGCGCCGCAAATTCACCGCCAGCGCCAGCATCCCCTCCTCATCCAGCCCTGATTCCTCTTCATGCACCGCATGCACCGCCAGCCGCCCCGCCGCCCGCTCGGCACGCAGATCCACCCGTGCGGCTATCCGCTCATTGTGCAAAAACGGCAGCACGTAATAGCCGTAAACCCGCTTGTTCTGCGGCGTGTAGATCTCCAGCCGATAGCGGAAATCAAACAACCGCTCGGTGCGGCTGCGCTCCCAGATCAACGAATCGAACGGTGACAACAGCGCACTGGCCGGCACTTTGCGAGGGGTTTTCGGCTCCGGCAGGCAATAGGCGATTTGCCGCCAATCAGCGACTTCGCAGAGCTGCAATTGTCCGGCCTCAACCAACTCGGCCAGACGCGGACGGGCATCAGCCGGATTCAGACGAAAGTAATCACGCAGATCCTTTTCAGTGCCTACGCCCAGCGCTTGCGCCGCATGCAGTAATAACCCGCGCTGAGCCTCAGCCTCATCAGGCAAAGGCTGCTGCAGGATCGCCGAAGGAATCACCCGCTCCGGCAAATCATACAAACGCTCAAAGCCCCGTCGCCCGGCCACCGTCACTTCACCAGCGGCGAACAACCATTCCAGCGCATGCTTTTCCGCACTCCAGTCCCACCACTGTCCGGGCTTGTCTTCACGGGTCGACAAACTGCCTGCGCCCAATGCCCCACGCTCTTGGACCGCATTCAGAACCCGGCGAATGACATCCTGCTGCTCAAGACCAAACTTCGCCAGTTGCTGATAGATGTCTTTACCTTGCCTGGCCCGCTGCATGCGCCAACCCAGCAACGGATACATCGACAGCGGTAGTAACGACGCCTCATGCCCCCAGTATTCGAAAAGCGTACGACGACGCCCCGAACTCCAGGCGGCCTGGTCGAGCAAGTCAGAAGAATAGGAACCCAGACGGGAAAACAGCGGAAGGTAGTGCGAGCGCACCACGGCGTTGACGGAATCGATTTGCAGCAGGCCCAGCCGTTCGATCAGCCGGTTGACGTGCGGCGCCTTGACGGTCGGCGGCTGGCGCCCGTTGAACCCTTGGGCAGCCAGCGCCAGACGTCGCGCCTGTTTAAGGGAAAAGGACAGTGTCGCGGGCATGAGCATCTCCTTGTCTGCTCGCAACCTACCTCAGTCCAGAAGTGTTTGTGTAGCAATGGCCTCATCATTTATGCATCGGATCGTCCCAGAACGGCCGCACTGACTCGTGCTCGACGTCGGCACGACTGACCCCGATGTCTTTCAGCGCTTCGTCGCTCAGACTGGCAAGCAACTCTCGTTCACGGTGCAGTTCGTACCAGCGGCTAAACTTGTGCAGCAGGTCCGAAACCATATGGCCATGGCCGGAAAACGCTTCTTCACCTACAGACTCTCTTTGACCTTTCATCGTCTTGACCTCCGTTGTGGATGGCTCAAGTCTCGCGCCGGCGCTAAGATCAATCCAACGAATGTTTCTGATGGCATGCATCACGGAGATTCATCAATTGTCGGCCTACCCCAGTATTGATACCGATGTACTTCGCACCTTTGTCGCAATTGCCGATCAGGGCGGTTTCACCCGCGCTGGAGAGATGGTCAACCGCACGCAATCGGCGGTGAGCATGCAGATGAAACGTCTGGAAGAAGACGTGCTGCAGCGCCAGTTGTTCGAGCGTGACGGCCGGCAGGTTCGCCTGACCGCCGAAGGCCAGGTGCTGCTCGGTTACGCGCGGCGCATCCTCAAGCTGCACAGCGAAGTGTTCAACACTCTGCGCGAGCCGCACATGGTCGGCACCGTGCGCATCGGCACGCCGGATGATTACGTGATGCGTTTTCTGCCGGGGATCCTGTCGCGATTTGCGCAGTTCTATCCGCTGATCCAGATCGAAGTGCATTGCGAATCGACCAAACAGTTGTTGCAGCGCACCGATCTTGATCTGTCGATCGTCACCCGCGAACCCGGTAACGAGATCGGCCAGTTACTGCGCAAAGAACGGTTTGTCTGGGCCGAGGCGCAAAACTTCAGCGCCCATGAACAGACGCCGCTGCCGCTAGCGATGTTCAACAGTGATTGTTTCTGCCGCTTGTGGGCCTGCAATGCGCTGGACGCGATGGGTCGCGATTACCGCATCGCCTACAACAGCACCAGCCTGTCGGCGCTGATGGCGGTGGTGAGCGCGGGTCTGGCGATCACCGCGCAACTGGAAAGCCTGATCACCCCGGACATGCGCATTCTGGGAGCCAACGAGGATCTGCCGCTGTTGCCCGAGGCCAGCATCATGCTGATCCGCAACTTGAACAATCCGTCGCCGATCACCGAATGCCTGGCCGAGCACATCGTCGAAGGCTTCAAACTTTAAAGGCAAGCATCACCGCGCACAGCACCAGAAACCCGCAGAACAGCCCACGCAGGAGTTTTTCCGGCATCGCGTGGGCAACTTTCACGCCCCAACTGATGCTGGCCAGACCGCCGATGGCCAGCGGCAGACCAATCATCCAGTCCACTTCGTGGTGCACCGCGTAGGTCACCAGCGTCACGCCTGTGCTCGGCAGTGCCAGCGCCAGCGACAAGCCTTGGGCGACCACCTGAGTAGTGCCGAACAGGCTGGTGAGTACGGGCGTCGCCACGACTGCCCCGCCGACACCAAACAACCCGCCCATGGTCCCGGACGCCGCACCGAGTACACCCAGCCACGGCCAGGAATAACGCATCTCGGACGTTGGCGCCGGGCGCTTGCCGAACATCTTCAGCAAGTTATAGGCGGACAATGCGACCAGGAACGCGACAAAACCGATACGCATGGTTTGCGCATCGATGCCCACGGCCCAGATCGAACCGATCCACGCGAAGCAGAACCCCATCACCGCCAGCGGCAACGCATGACGCAGTTCGATGCGATTGCGCTGGTGATAACGCCACAGCGCCAGCATCACGTTCGGCACCACCATCACCAGCGCCGTGCCTTGAGCGATCTGCTGATCAAGGCCGAACCAGACGCCGAGCAATGGAATCGCGATCAAGCCACCGCCGATGCCGAAGATGCCACCGAGCGTGCCGAGGGCGGCGCCGAACAGCAGGTACAACAAAAACTCCATCACAGTCGAATTCCTCTTACGTCAGGCGAAACATCCTACGCAGTCGCGGCTGGCGGGGAAACGCATAGCAACGCACAATGGCTATGCCGAATTCGCACAAGCATTGAACCGACATGAATCCCAACCAATTGACCGATCAACTCGGACTGTTTCTCGATGTGCTGGAGAGTGGCAGCTTTTCCGCCGCCTCACGCCGTCATCCGCTGACGCCGTCGGCGGTTGCCCGGCGCATCGATAGCCTGGAAAGCGCGGTGGGCAGCCAGTTGTTCATTCGCAGCACGCATGCCGTACGCGCCACGCCGGCAGGTCTGGCCTTTGCCGAACGGGCGCGACGGATCGTTGCCGAACTGCAACTGGCCCGCGCCGAAGCGGTGTCGCTGAGCAGTGCGCCGGAAGGTTTGATTCGCATCGATGCGCCGGCTGCATTCGGGCGCCGACACTTGGCACCGGTGATTGCCGACTTTCTGGTGTTGTATCCGGGGCTCGACGTGCAGTTGCACCTGATCGACAGTTTCGTCGACATGCACGGCTCGAATCTGGGCAAAGTCGATCTGGTGCTGCGTGCCGGACAAATGGCCGATACCCGACTGGTCGCCACCCCGTTGGCGAGCATGGTGCGCATCGCTTGCGCCAGTCCCGACTACCTCAAGCGTCGCGGTGTACCGAATCATCCTGCGCAGTTGAGCGAACATGACGGTCTGGATTGGGACGGTCTCGCCCCACCCTTTGCGTGGCGCTTCGAACAGGACGGGCAGATGCAATTACACCGCCCGGCGCGCATCCGCATGAGCGCCAATAACGCCGAGGCTCTGGTGTGCGGTGCTTTGGCGGGGCTGGGCATCGCGCACCTGCCAACCTGGTTGGCCAGCGAATACCTGCTGCGTGGCGAATTGTTGCCGCTGTTTTGTGAAAATGGCCTGCCACGACCCGAATCCACCGGCATCTACGCCTTGCGGATGGAGCAGCAGACCCACTCGCGCAGCCGTTTATTGCTGGAGTATCTCAAGACCCGCTTCAGCCCGGTGCCACCCTGGGATCTGGCGCTGCAACGGGACTTGGGCCGGCACTAGGTTTCAGAGAATTATCTGGCGCATTAAAGATTCGAGCGCTAGATTCATGAGCATCATTGATCAAGGTTTACACATGAGCACCGAACGCAACACCCCAGACCACTGCGAAGACCTGTTGCTGGATAATCAGGCCTGCTTCGCATTGCATTCCACTTCGCTGATGCTGACCAAGGTCTACAAGCCGCTTTTGCAAGCGCTGGGCCTGACCTATCCGCAGTATCTGGCGATGATGGTGTTGTGGGAGAAGGATGGTTTGACGGTGGGAGAAATCAGCACGCGACTGTTGACTGATCCCGGCTCCCTAACGCCGTTGCTCAAACGTCTGGAAGGTGAAGGCTTGTTGAGCCGGACCCGCAGTCGTGAGGATGAGCGCGTGGTGATTGTTGAATTGACTGCGAAAGGCCGAGCACTCAAGGAAAAGGCCAAAACCGTTCCGCAATGCATTCTCGGTGCCAGCGGCTTTACCCTTGAGCGCCTGCAAAATCTGCAGGCTGAGCTGCAAGTGCTGCGCAGTCATCTGCAAGACAGCCTTATCTAGAACCCAAGGAATCTCTTTTTCTGCTGAGATTTCGCCCGACCTGAACATTTTTTGCTGTCGGCTTTTGACCCTTCAACCTCTCTAGATCAATACATCCAGCGCGCTGAATCCCTCCACTTGGGCGCGCTCCTTCACTTTCCTTAAAAAATTATCTTGCGCACTAAATATTTGCGGACTATATTCACCTCGAACTTACTTAGCGCGCAAACAGTTAGCGCAATCAATGACACTAAACGAGGCCCACACCATGCAAACTCTCTACACCGCAATCGCAACCTCCACCGGCGGCCGTGACGGTCGTGCGATCTCCAGTGACAACGTCCTCGACGTCAAACTCGCCACCCCGAAAGAACTCGGTGGTGCTGGCGGCGCAGCGACCAACCCTGAGCAACTGTTTGCTGCCGGTTATTCGGCCTGCTTCATCGGCGCGCTGAAATTCGTAGCCAGCCAGACCAAGCGCAAAATCCCGGACGACGCGGCGATCACCGCTCACGTTGGTATCGGCCAGATCCCTGGTGGTTTCGGTCTGGACATCGACCTGCACATCAGCCTGCCAGGTCTTGAACAAGCCGACGCGCAAAGCCTGGTCGACGCTGCCCACCAGGTCTGCCCGTACTCCAACGCCACCCGTGGCAATGTCGATGTACGTCTGCACGTCACCGTGTAAATAAAGCAAAAAATCGCAGGCACAAAAAAGCCCGACTCAATGGTCGGGCTTTTTCTTTCCGCAAAAAGCAGTGCTTATTTGGCACGGCCTTTGTAGGAACCGCCTTCGCGGGTGTCGATTTCGATCTTGTCACCGATTTCGATGAAGTCAGCAACTTGCAGCTCGGTACCGTTGCTCAGCTTGGCTGGCTTCATGACCTTGCCGGAAGTGTCGCCGCGAGCCGAACCTTCGGTGTAGTCAACTACGCGCACGATGGTGGTCGGCAGCTCTACGGAAACCAGACGCTCTTCGAAGAAGATCGCTTCGCAAACATCGGTCATGCCTTCTTCAACGAAAGGCAGAACAGCTTCGATGTCTTCAGCGTTCAGCTCGTACATGGTGTAGTCAGTGGTGTCCATGAACGTGTAGGTGTCGCCGCTGATGAAGGACAGGGTCGCTTCTTTGCGGTCGAGGATTACGTCGTCCAGTTTGTCGTCGGCGCTGTAAACGATCTCGGTCTTGTAACCGGTCAGCAGGTTTTTCAGCTTGGTCTTCATGATCGCGCTGTTACGGCCCGACTTGGTGAATTCAGCTTTCTGAACCAGCCAAGGATCGTTTTCGAGACGGATCACGGTACCGGGTTTCAGTTCTTTACCAGTTTTCATTGCGAATATCCGAATTTGGATGGGATTTACAAAAATCTAGGCCGCGTATCATATCCAATTTAGGTAAAACTGTACCAGCGCCGCGGCAAGATCGGCTTGCAAGCCCTGTTCCAGACACCATGCTTCTGCATTTTTGTGTAGTTCTGGCCAATGTTTGCGAGCCGCTAGCCAGTGCTCGCCGATCGGCTGGCCGGCACTCCAGGCGCGCCACAGACCGTTCATCGCCTCGGCAGCAGCCGGCGAAAGTTCCTTCGTATAGAGCGCGAGGAAGGCATCGAGCTTGTCCAGATGAATGTCTTCGTCCTGCTGATAGATGTGCCAGAGCATCGGCCGCCCGGCCCACTGCGCCCGGACAAACGAATCCTCGCCGCGCACCGCGTTGAAATCGCAGCACCAGAGCAAATGATCGTATTGATCCTGACGGACGAACGGCAACACCTGCACGGTCAGCGCCTGACGGATATGAATCGCCCCGACAGAGAGGGTCTCAACACCGAGCCATCGCGCGACGTCGCCGAGAATCCGCCCCTCCGGCACCAGTAAGTGAGTCGGTGTGGCGTCTGCTGCCAACACGTCCAGCCAACTGGCCAGCCCGGCGTTCTCGTAGGCAAACAGGGAAATCAACTGGGCGTCAGGCGCGCGTTCAATCCCCAGACCTTGCAGGAATTGTCGCTGCGCTGCGGCATCCTGTTGAAACTGCTGACGCTGTGCAAGCAATCCTCGTTCACGCAATAGCCCACCGGTGCCTGGCTGGAAGCCCGGAAAGAAGAAGATTTTCTGCACCGATTTGTACTTCACCGACGGCAGGCCGTGGCAGCCGGTGACCCAGTCTTCGGCGCTCAGATAGTCGAGGTTCATCCATAGCGGCGGCTTTTCGCGCTCGGCCATGGCGTCCATGTAAGCACTCGGCAGTTGGCAGGCAAACGCGGCAATCACCACGTCGGCAGCGTCAGCATGGAGCCACTCGCTCGGCCAGTGGCGTACCTCGACGCCCTGCTGCCATTGCTGCGCTGCGCTGACGTCGATTTCCGGACAAATGCGCTCGAACGCGCGCAGATCATCGACCCACAGCCGCACCGTCAGCGAATGCTCGGCGACCAGTTGCCGGGCCAGACGCCAGGTCACGCCGATGTCGCCATAGTTGTCGACCACAGTGCAAAAAATATCCCAGCGGGTTTTCAGTGGCGGCATTCAAGACTCCCCGTTGGCAAAAGCAGCGATTGTCCGCATAAATGACGTCGTGCAGAAGAGCCGACGGCGATTAATCTTCGTGCGACAATCGCCACTTGCCCGCACCCATCCGCCAGGAGGCAGCCATGCCCTACCGTCCTAACCCGCGTCGCCCCTTGCCCGTTCAGCTTAGCGCGTTGCATTTGACCGGCAGCATTGCCCTGGGCATGTGGCTGGGCTTCCTAGCGATTGCGCTGACATGCTGGCTACTCTCGCGTTTTATGTTCAACGAACAACTCGCGCCGGTTGCCCAGGCGGTGCAGCAACTGGCCAATCCGCCAGCAGTGCAAGCCGTTCCGGAGATACCGCCGCAGAGCCCTCTGTTCGATCAGTACGAAGAAAACCTGCGCAAGAACGAGCAGCAGAATCGTCTGGATCAGGCGCGTAGCAGCAACCGCAATCAGTCGAACCCGAAATGCCAGTTCTGGCTGCAACAGGACCAAACCGCGCCAAGCGAAAAGAGCCGCGCCAACGTTTTACAATTCTGCGATTGATCATGAACAAGCACAGCGTCCACCAATTGATTCTCGACAAATTGCGCATCGACCTCGATATCGCCGAACGTGCGGCACAAACCGCTTACGAAACCGCGACCCACGAAGAGAACATCGCCGAAAACAAGTACGACACCCTTGGGCTGGAAGCTTCGTATCTGGCGGCCGGGCAAGCGAAACGCGTCGAGGAAATTCGTCAGTCGCTGGCGCTGTGCCAGAACCTGACACTGCGTGCCTATGACGAAAACCGAGGAATTGAGGTCGGCGCCCTGCTCGGTCTGGAAGACGAAAAGGGTCGTGAGCAATGGCTGTTTCTGGCGCCGGATGCGGCGGGCCTGAAGGTCGACGTGGTCGGCCAGCCGATTACCGTCATCACCCCGCGCTCGCCGCTGGGCAAAAGTCTGCTGGGCAAGTTCGAAGGTGATGAGGTGGAGATTCTGGTGGCGGGCACCCGGCAACAGTTTGCTGTCACCGAGGTGCTCTGAAGCAGGGACTTAGTGGACTGGCAGTTCGACGCCGTCGAACAGTTCTTCCAGCTCTTGCTTGTTGTGGCACTGAATGGCTTTGGCCATCACTTCGCGGGTCAGGTGCGGCGCGAACTTCTCAATGAAGTCGCACATGAAACCACGCAGGAAGGTGCCACGACGGAAACCGATCTTGGTGATGCTCGATTCGAACAGCTCGCTGGCATCCAGCACCACCAGATCGTTGTCGAGTTTGGTATCGACGGCCATTTTCGCCACGATGCCCACACCCAGACCCAAGCGCACATAGGTTTTGATCACGTCGGCGTCGGCAGCGGTGAACACCACTTTCGGCGTCAGGCCACGGTGGCTGAATGCTTCGTCGAGTTTCGAGCGGCCGGTGAAACCGAACACGTAAGTCACGATCGGGTATTCGGCCAGTGCTTCGAGGGTCAGCTTCGGCAGCTTGGTCAGCGGGTGGCCCTGGGGCACAACCACGCAGCGGTTCCAGCGGTAGCACGGCATCATCACCAGATCGCCGAACAGCTCAAGCGCTTCGGTGGCGATGGCGAAATCGACGGTGCCGTCAGCGGCCATTTCGGCGATCTGCATCGGCGACCCCTGGTGCATGTGCAGCGCCACGTCAGGGTATTGCTTGATGAAATTGCTGATCACCGGCGGCAACGCATAACGCGCCTGGGTGTGAGTCGTGGCGATCGACAGCGTACCTTTCTTCTCGTTGGAGAATTCCTGGGCGATCTGCTTGATGCTTTCGACCTTGCGCAGAATCTCGCCGGCAGTGGTGATGATGCGCTCGCCGGCGGGCGTGACGCGGGTCAGGTGCTTGCCGCTGCGGGCAAACACTTCAACGCCGAGCTCATCTTCCAACAGACGGATTTGTTTACTGATGCCCGGTTGCGAGGTGTAAAGGCTTTGGGCTGTAGCGGAAACGTTGAGGTCGTGGTGCGCCACTTCCCAGATGTAGCGCAATTGTTGAAGCTTCATATGTATCCCTCAAAGCAGGTAGACGCCACGGGCATCAGCGACGGTATATAACTATATTAATGGTTTGAAGAATAAATCTAGAACTTTTTTGTCAAAGCGCCATTATTCCTGCCTCAGCGATCCTCCCGGCGCCGACGCTCCACCAGCGGCACCAGATAAACCGGCACCTTGGCCAATTGCAGTACCCGCGCCGCCGTGCGCCCCAAGGGTGTTTCCGCGCCTACCCCGTGGCTGTGACTTCCTACGATCAGCAAATCGACAGAGAGTTTCTGCGCCTGGTCGAGAATCACCTGCGAAGGATCGCCCTGTAGCACGCGCACCGCGCAAATCCGCTGCAGATCCTGCTCGCCCTCCTCGCCCAGTTCTTCACGAAAACTGTCGAGCACCCGCTGCTCGATATTGGCGATGACAGTTTTCAGACCCTGGCTGTGGAATTCGTTCAACGCCTGCTCGTCGAGATAACTCTGCAACACAGATTCGGCAAACAGCCCCATCGGTTCCACCGCATGCACTACATATAAGTCGGCATCGAACGTTCGCGCCAAGGCCAGGGCATGCTGCATCACAAACGGCGCGTACAGACCGAGGTCAGTGGCATACAGCATCGAACGAATCATATGACCTCCTCGCAAGCCAACATGGCGGAGATTTGATTCAGCTTAGCAGTGCCTTGGCGAGTACGACGTGTGACGCAACGTCTTGAAGCACAGGGCCTTTAGATCGATGGTTCGTTGCTGATGCCGTGTGGCACATGGCCGGTTGCAACCACTTCGCGGGCAAGCTCGCAGTGGCCGGCCTGATCGTCAAAGAACACGTCGGCGGCAAACGCTTCGAGAAACGCCGATTTGGTCAGGCCGCCGAGAAACAGGGATTCATCGAGACGGATATCCCACTCGCGCAGCGTGCGGATGACTCGTTCATGGGCCGGAGCCGAACGAGCGGTCACCAGCGCGGTACGGATCGGGCAGTCATCGTCGGGGAATTCGCGTTGCGGCAGATTGAGCGCCGCCAGGAAGCCCTTGAATGGCCCACCGCGCAATGGCTCACGCGCCGATTCGCGCTCCTTGGCCTGGAACGCTTCCAACCCGCCTGACTGATAAACGCGCTCCGACTCGTCGGAAAAGATCACCGCGTCACCGTCGAAGGCGATGCGCAGTTCGTCGCTGGCCGCACGGCTGGCGCCCCCGGACAAAATGGTCGCGGCGGCGAAGCCGGCATCCAGCGCCGCGCGAACGTCCTCGGCATGAGTGGAGAGAAACAGGTCGCAACCAAACGCCTTCAGATAGGGATAAGGACTGCGCCCGCCGACAAACGCCGCGCGGGAAATCGCCAGGCCGTAATGATGAATCGAATTGAACACGCGCAACCCGGTGTCGGCGCTGTTGCGTGACACCAGAATCACCTCGACCCGCGCCCGGCCCAGGCGACTGTTCAGGCTCAAGAGTTTTTCCACCAGTGGAAAGGCGTCACCGGGCGCGAGGATCTCGTCTTCGTGCTCGATCTGGTATTGCCGGTAGGCTTCGACGCCGCTCGACAGGTAGACCTTGTGGCTCTCGCTCAGGTCGAACAAGGCGCGCGACGAAATCGCCAGCACCAGTTTGTCATCGATGTTCTTGGCCATGCCTTCCCCCGCCCCCACAACAAAAAACCGACTTAAACGTTACGTCGGTCGATAAAACTCAAATTGCGATACAGCGCCTCGATGCGCGGCAGCTCACAGCCTGCCGCTCTCGCCGCCACCAGTGGTCGGGCATAAATCGCCTCCAGCTCCAGAGGTCGCTTATGCAAGAAGTCGTGGTACATGCTCGGCCAGTAGTCGGGCATTTTCTCGGTCATCATGAACAGGTACTCGGCATAACCGGGCGGGATCTCGTGACCGCAAGCCCGCGCGCCCAGCACCACTTCGGCCATAAGCGCCTGGATCAATGCGCGGCTGTCGTCGTCGGCCATCAGTGGCGTAGTGCTGGCGCCGAGTAACACCGAGAGACCGTTGTAGGGAATATTCCAGACCAGTTTCTGCCAGCGTGCCTGATGTAGATTGGGCATTGCCTGGGAGTCGATACCCGCGGCACGGAACAGTCCGGCGCCTTCTTCGACCAACGCCATACGTGCCGCGTCATCGACTGCCGGGCCGCTGTGATAACCGACGTTTACTGCGCCGAGGGCTTGGTGGGTAATCTGCCCCGGCCCGTCGCGATGCACGCAGACCAGGCACAGACCACCCAACACATGCAGGGACTCAGGCAACAACTCACGCAGACTGTCCTCGACGTCCAGACCATTTTGCAGCACCAGCACTTTCGCATCGGGCCTGGCCGCTTGAATGATCGCCGGAGCGAGGCCTGCCGAACTGGTGGTCTTGGCACCGACCAGCAGCCAGTCGCACTTGGGCATCTCTTCAGCAGCAGAATAGGCCTGCACCGGATTCAGCGTCAGCTTGCCGTGCACCGCGCTGTCCACCTGCAAGCCGCGCTCGGCCACAGCCGAAAACTCACTGCGCAACAGAAAGTGCACATCGAATCCGGCTCGTGCCAGCATCAATCCGTAGAACCCGCCGATGGCGCCAGTACCGATGATCCCCACTACCGGTTTGTTGATTGTCCCCATTTATGGCAACTCCTCTGCAATTCGCCCCAGCGCCTGCGCCAGCGACGCGTTCAGCTCTTCGGCCGTAAGGCGCGTATGCAATGCCCCAAAGAACTCACCGTCGCGCACCACAAACAGCGCCGGCAAATGAAAGACCTGGTAACGCTCCACCAGCCCGCCGTTGTCACTGGCGTCTATCCAGCACAGCCGATCCACCGCCAAGTCAAAACCGGGCAATACCTCACGGGCATAGCGGCAACTGGCGCAGCCGACGCTGGTGAAAATCACCAGAGAAACGCCACTCATTGCCAGCAGTCGCTGGTCGGCATCGAAATCGGTCAGTTCGGATTCGACCACTATACTGGGGGAAACAATGTCAAATGGCCGACACAGGGAGTCTGTGCTCATGGGACGTTTCATTCCTCATCCGGACGAAGTGCCGGTTGAATTAACCTTACTCAAGCCTGAGTGTATTTCCAGGCAACGGCTGCACACTATCAGCCTCGGCGGGATCGCTTGCAATTACCACCGTGCCTGGCGCCACGGTACGGCCCTGCAAGTGCGCATGCCGACGCTCAATGCCGACATCTGTTTTCCGGGGTACGTGGCGTGGTGTTTGCGCCGCAAAAAAGGCTATCTGCTGGGTATCGCCTTCACCGACGAACAAACGCTGTTCAGCGCGCGAATGGGTGAGCAGGTGTGTCAGATCGAACGCTACTGCCGCATGAACGACACCCACGATGACCTGCAGGATATTCAGGCGCTGGCCCTGCAATGGGTCGAACAGCACGCCGACGAGTTCTCCCAGGACAGCGTTCGCAAGGCTTTTGCCCAGCCAGTGCTGGATTAAAGCGGCGTTTGCCCATTGTCGAGCAGCGCCTGACGCGCTAAGGTTCCGTTCCCCCGACGCGCTAAAATCTGCTGTGCTCCGCCGCGCGGGGATCGCTGGCGGCCGGCACCCGTGACCTGACGAGTAAACGATGGCTGATTTACCGATCAACGACCTAAACGTCGCCTCTAACGAGACCCTGATCACTCCCGATCAGCTCAAGCGTGATATTCCTCTGAGCGACGCTGCCCTGCGCACCGTCACCAAGGGCCGCGAAGTCATTCGCAACATTCTTGATGGCACCGACCACCGTCTGTTCGTAGTGATCGGTCCGTGCTCGATCCACGACATCAAGGCTGCCCACGAATACGCCGAGCGCCTGAAGGTGCTGGCTGCGGAAGTCTCCGATACCTTGTATCTGGTCATGCGCGTGTATTTCGAAAAGCCGCGCACCACTGTCGGCTGGAAAGGTCTGATCAACGATCCGTATCTGGACGACTCTTTCAAAATTCAGGACGGTCTGCACATCGGTCGCCAGTTGCTGCTGGACCTGGCCGAAAAAGGCCTGCCGACTGCCACCGAAGCCCTGGACCCGATTTCCCCGCAGTATCTGCAGGACCTGATCAGCTGGTCGGCCATCGGCGCGCGTACCACAGAATCCCAGACTCACCGTGAGATGGCTTCCGGCCTGTCCTCGGCAGTCGGTTTCAAGAACGGCACCGATGGCGGTCTGACTGTGGCGATCAACGCCTTGCAGTCGGTTTCCAGCCCGCACCGTTTCCTCGGCATCAACCAGGAAGGTGGCGTGTCGATCGTCACCACCAAAGGCAACGCCTACGGTCACGTAGTGCTGCGCGGTGGCAATGGCAAGCCGAACTACGATTCGGTCAGCGTTGCCCTGTGCGAGCAGGCGTTGAACAAGGCGAAGATCAAGCCGAACATCATGGTCGATTGCAGCCACGCCAACTCCAACAAGGACCCGGCCCTGCAACCGCTGGTGATGGAGAACGTCGCCAACCAGATCCTCGAAGGCAACCAGTCGATCATCGGCCTGATGGTCGAGAGCCACTTGAACTGGGGCTGCCAGGCGATTCCAAAAGACCTCGCCGATCTGCAATACGGCGTGTCGATCACCGATGCTTGCATCGACTGGTCCGCCACCGAAAACACCTTGCGCAGCATGCATGCCAAGCTCAAGGATGTTCTGCCAAAACGCCAGCGCAGTTGATACGCGGTTTACGGGCATAAAAAAACGCCGGGCATTGCCCGGCGTTTTTGTGTGTGGCGTATGGCTCAGATCTTCGCGGCGCGACGCTGATGACGCTCCATGTAGCGCTCGACGTAGGAGCACGATGGAATCACCGTGTAGCCCATTTCTTCGGCGTATTGCAGCGCGCTTTCGGTCAGCGCTGCGGCAATGCCACGGCCGCGCAGGGCGTTGGGCACAAACGTGCGATAGATATCCAGGGTCTGTTTCCCCAGATCCATATAGGTCAGGTAGGCACGATGACCGTCCACATTGGTCTCGAACTGATGACCAGCCTGGTCATGGTGGATGGACAACGCCTCGCTCATCACTACTCCTCGCGGGTCTTGAATTCTGACCCCTACCTTACCGATGTTTTTCCGGCGAAGGAACATCTACGCCACCCCGTGCCTGTCGGACACCGAGAAGAGACACACCGATCTCGCACAACCGAGCACGTAATAAATAGTAGGCACCATTGGCGAAATTGCTCAAGGTGCGCTCGTCATCACGCTCAAAGACCGGGGTTGCTCCGATGGACGCAGGGTGGCTGGGGGATAAGATCTCCCCGGCCGACTACCTGAACATTGCCGGATGTTGAGACTTAAGACGTGCGACCTTTTTTAAAGTCACCTCAACATGGACAAAGATAAGCGAAGCAGCACACAAATCCGGAACAAAAGTATGGACGAAGTCATATAGACAGACTTTAGCCACTACCTGCAATACAGCACGAGACACCGGGAACTTTTTCTCAATAACTCGCTCTGCGCGGGGCTTGCAGCTGGATACTTTTTAAACAGCTCAGTTAAAAGTTGCTCGAAAAAGAATCAACGCCTACAATTTTTTTTGCTTCTTGCCTTACGTCAGTTTACTTACTACAAGTAATGGGTAGTATGTACGCCGGCTATTTCCTCAATCGGTGGAGACAGCCACTTAATTGAAGGTCCTTGATGGGGA